>NZ_JAOCLK010000003.1:0-171770 GCF_029845265.1 Ectopseudomonas oleovorans | reverse complement strand
AGTGCTCCGAAATCCGCAGTTGTGGATGTTTTTCATGTGATCGCTCGAAATTAGGTCGTTTGATTTGGCGTCTGCCCAGACGCCTCTAACCACGGTCAATACGTCGTTAACCGTCTTCGGTGACAGCCCCTTGGAGCCGTCCTCGGGTTTCACCAGGTGGTTACGAAACAGTCTCAGATCCTGAATCGTTACTTGATTGATGGGTGTATCGCCAAAGTAGCGAATCACATGGCCTGCTTTGCACTTGTAATTGAGGTACGTGGTCGACGCCGTCCCGCTCTTTGCCACGCGCAGCCAGAGCATGACGCCCTCTTTCACCGTCAAGCAGTCAGTGGTCGGCGCGGAAGGCACCTCAACGGGTACAGCGATAGCAGGTTGGGCAGGAAGAGGACTTTGCGCCTGATCAACCTCCACGGCTTTAGTCACTTTGACGGAATCCGGAAATCGGCGCTGGTAGTCCCCGCAGTTAGGCGAATAAACTTCGCTTAGATAAACAGCGTTTCAAGTATCTCGCCTGAACGCACGGCAATGATTTCACCCTCTTTCATTGGCTGCCATCCCTCACAGGCCAGGGGCACGCTGGCGATTAGCGTTACCTGCTGCTGCGCAATGCCTGCGTCAGGCGAAATATCCGTGGGCTGTTGCGCGGGACTCATTGCCGGGGTCTGCCAGAGATATAGGGCTGGAGGTGCCACCAGCCCCGTGTCCACCTGCAAGCGGCGGTCAGCATGGGCAAACAGCACATCACCATCCGCATACATAAAGTTAGCCGGGCCGAGCTTACGCAACTCGATGGCAAAGCTCGCAATCAGGTCGAGGCGCTGCTTCAGCGTTGGCATATCCGCGCTGATATTAAGCGCTTCTAGTTTTCCGAGCAGCGCGCAAAAAGCGTGTTCCGAGTCAGTCTCGCCAATCGGTTGGAACGAACCGGAAGCGAGCGAAAGATCAATGCCATGCAAATTGCCATTGTGGGCAAATACGTGCATTCGACCCGCTAACTCTCGGGTAAACGGTGCAGTGTTAGCCAGCGTCCTGGCACCTTGGGTTGCATGTCGAATATGCCCCAGTGCCAGTGTCGTACAGGGCCCTCCAGCCAGCAGGAGCTGTACTAGCGGGCTCTCGCTAGCCCGACCAGCTTCTCTAAACACCGCCACGTCGCGCTCATCGTAGAGCGCAATGCCCCAGCCATCGCTGTTCCTGCTGGAGCCCCCTGCGTGTGCTGCCAGACTCATGAGTGACGAGGTCAGTCTCGCGGGATACCGACTAGACATTCCCAGCAACTCACACATGGCGCGTGCTCCGGATAGGGTATTGGCTTAGCTCGCCAACTGCTGATGCCTGGGCAGACCGATGGATATCAGCGCGGCCAACACGACAAAGGTGCTGGAGACCCACAGGCAGGCTTCCAGGCCGTATTGCTGGAAGACCCAGCCAGACAGCAGTGTCCCGACCAGCCGGCCAAGCGCGTTGGACATGTAGTAGAAGCCGACATCCAGCGACACGCCGTCTTCCTTGGCGTAGCTGACGATCAGGTAGCTGTGCAGCGACGAGTTGATGGCAAACACGCCGCCGAAGATCAGCAGTCCGCCCACGAGCACCACTTGCTTAGGCCAGTCGCTATCTAGGCCGAGGGCAATGACAACCGGAATGCCGGCCAGCAGCGCCGCCCAGAGAAACGCAGCGCGACCATCGGGCACATGCCCGCTGCGCTTGCCGGTGAGGGCTGGCGCGAAGGACTGCACGATGCCGTAGCCGATGATCCAGCTGGCCAAAAAGCCACCGACCATCCAGAAGTCCCAGCCGAAAACCGTGCTCAGGTAAACCGGCAGGGCAACCACAAACCAGACATCGCGGGCGCCAAAGAGGAACAGGCGCGCGGCGGAGAGGATGTTGATCGCCCGGCTTTTGGAAAGGATGTCCTTGAACTTGGGCTTGGCTTTGGCCTTGCCCAGATCCTTCTTCAACAGGAACAGACTGGCGATCCAGATCACCGCCAGCACGCCGGCCATGGTCAATACCGCGCCGGCAAAACCCAGCACGGCCAGCAGGGCGCCGCCGAGGAAGAAACCCACGCCCTTGAGCGCATTCTTCGAGCCGGTGAGGATTGCCACCCACTTGTACAGCGTGCCCTGCTGGGCATCGGGCACCAGGAGTTTGATGGAACTCTTGGCCGACATCTTGTTGAGGTCTTTGGCGATCCCCGACAGCGCCTGTGCGCCCATGACCCAAGGCACGGTTAGCCAGGCGGCGGGCACGGTGAGCATCAGTAGTGCGACCACCTGCATCGCCAGGCCGATATTCATGGTGCGATTAAGGCCCAATCGGGCGCCGAGGTAGCCGCCGACCAGGTTGGTGACTACGCCGAAGATCTCGTAAAACAGAAACAGCGCGGCAATCTGCAAGGGGCTGTAGCCCAGGCTGTGGAAGTGCAACACCACCAACATGCGCAAGGCGCCATCGGTGAGGGTGAATGCCCAGTAATTGCCGGTCACCAGCAGGTACTGTTTGACCTCCGGGGCCAGGGCTGACAACGCCTTCATGCTTGCATCCCTACTTGGTTAAACGGCCAGGCCGACCAGTTTGGCCAGCTCCACGGTGCGGTTGGCATAGCCCCATTCGTTGTCGTACCAGGCATACAGCTTCACCTGAGTGCCGTTGATGACCATGGTCGACAGCGCATCGATGATTGAGGAGCGCGGGTCAGTGCGGTAATCGATGGAGACCAGCGGGCGTTCCTCGTAGCCGAGGATGCCTTTCAACGGGCCTTCGGCAGCCGCCTTCAGCAGTTGGTTGACTTCCTCCACCGTGGTGGCCCGCTCGGCTTCGAACACGCAGTCGGTCAGCGAGGCGTTGGCCAGCGGCACGCGCACGGCATGGCCGTTCAGCTTGCCGCGCAGCTCGGGGAAAATCTCGGCGATGGCGGTGGCCGAACCGGTGGTGGTCGGGATCAGGCTCATGCCGCTAGCGCGTGCACGGCGCAGATCCTTGTGCGGGGTGTCGAGGATGCTCTGGGTGTTGGTCAGGTCATGAATGGTAGTGATCGAGCCATGGCGGATGCCGAGGTTCTCGTGAATCACCTTGACCACCGGAGCCAGGCAATTGGTGGTACAGGAGGCAGCGGTGACGATGCGGTGCTCGGCTGGATTGAACAGCTGCTGGTTGACACCCATCACCACGTTCAGTGCGCCTTTCTCCTTCACGGGCGCGCAGACCACGACCCGCTTCACGCCCTGATCCAGGTAAGCCTGCAATACCGCCACGGTCTTCATCTTGCCGCTGGCCTCGATCACCAGATCGCAGTCCGACCAGTCGGTGTCGGCAATCGCCTTGTTGGCGGTGACCTGGATGCGCTTGCCGCCGATCACCACGCAATCGCCTTCGCTGCCGGCTTCGTGGTGCCAGCGACCGTGCACCGAGTCGAAGTTGATCAGGTGCGCATGGGTGGCGGCATCGCCTGCCGGATCATTGATGCGGACAAATTCGAACTCGGGCCAGTCCCAGGAGGCGCGCAGCGCCAAACGACCGATGCGACCGAAACCGTTGATACCAATTTTGATAGCCATGTTTTTCGACTCATCTACTGGAGTTAGTGGGCAGCATCGAACTGGGTGATCCAGTTGATGTGGGCAGGGTGTTGAATAGCCTTGGGACGCAGGGCTTGCACCAGGGCAATGGCATCGGCGCGGGGAATGCCGGCCTCGATCATGATCCGCGCCGCAATCAGCCCGGTGCGTCCCGAGCCGCCCTTGCAGTGGATGGCGATGTCCTGGCCCGCATTGAGCCGCTCAAGGATGCTCTGTTTGCAGGCTTTCCAGCCCTGGCCGAAATCTTCGAGCGGTACTTGCTCATCCGCCACCGGCAGGTGGAACCAGGCCATGTCCTGCGCCTGGCATTGCTTGCCGATGTCCTCGGCCCCGTTGGAGGCCAGTTCGCTTGCCGGCATCAGGCTGATCACGGCAGAGGCACCGGCCTGTTTCAGCGTGGCCAGCGAGTCGACAAGGCTGCTGTCTTTGGTGCCGGGACAGGGCGTGAAGATGAGTTTGCCTTGGATGCCGGGAATGCTGAGCAGGTCGTAGGGGTGATTCATTGAGAGGGTTTCCTGGCAGTCAGATGGCGCGCTGGTTGACGCGCTTGGAGAGTTCTTCAGCGGACTCTTTACGTTCCGAGTAACGGTCGACCAAATAGTCGCTGTGGCCGCGCAGCAGCAGGGTGAACTTGACCAGTTCCTCCATGACGTCCACTACGCGGTCGTAATAGCTGGAAGGTTTCATGCGCCCGGCCTCGTCGAATTCGAGGTAGGCCTTGGGCACTGAAGACTGGTTGGGGATGGTGAACATGCGCATCCAGCGCCCCAGCACACGCATTTGGTTAACCGCATTGAAGGATTGCGAGCCGCCACAGACCTGCATCACGGCCAGGGTCTTGCCCTGACTGGGGCGGATGGCACCCATGGTCAGCGGTATCCAGTCGATCTGCGACTTGAATACGCCGGTCATGGCGCCATGGCGCTCGGGTGAACACCACACCTGACCTTCAGACCAGAGCACCAGGTCGATGAGTTCCTTGACCTTGGGATGGCTGCTGTCGGCATCGTCCGGCATGGGCAGGCCGGAAGGATCGAATATTCGGGTTTCCGCGCCGAAGGCTTCCAGCAAGCACGCCGCTTCCTGGGTCAGCAGACGGCTGTAGGAGCGCTCACGATTGGAGCCATAGAGCAGCAGAATGCGCGGCTTGTGCTCGCCTTCGGCGAGGCCCAGGTTTGTCGGGATAGAGCGGGCAAACAGCTCCTCGGCGACGTTGGGCAGGTTGTCGATCATGGGTTCTTACCTCTTGGGCTACAACGAGCCGATCCTGTTCAGCTCGGCCTTGAGCGCATCGCTGTCGAGTTGAGCAAAGGGCAGCGCGATAAATGCGCTCACTCGCTTCTGGATCTGCTGGATGGTGGCTGCAAACGCGGCGTTTATTTCCGCCTCAGATCCGTTAACGTCGGATGGGTCACTCAGTCCCCAGTGACAACGAGTCGCCGGGCCAAAGAAAACCGGGCAGGCCTCTCCGGCTGCCTTGTCGCAGACGGTAATGACGATGTCAGGGGCGAGAGCCTGATGGGCATCGGTTGATTTGCTGTACAGGCCTTCAACACCGAACCCAGCTGCAAGCAGTGCCTGCAAAGCCAACGGATTGACCTCCCCCTTGGGGTAGCTGCCTGCGCTAAAGGCCCGCATGCCCTTGGGAGCCATCGCATTGAAGATAGCCTCCGACAGGATGCTGCGGCAGCTATTGGCGGTGCAGAGAAATAAAACGTTCATGGTCATCCTCAATGGCTGGTATTCAATCGCAGGCCGGCTTGCGCCCAGGGCGATCTCGCATTTGCCAGAGGCGTTGCACATCCTGGCGCAACCACTCGGCATTGTTGTCCAGGGCCTGTTTGAGGATATCGGTCACCCATTCCGGCAGCTGCGGGTGCAGGCGGTAGTACACCCACTGACCATTGCGTCGATCCTCCAGCAGACCACAGCCGCGCAGCAGGGCCAGGTGCCGGGATATCTTGGGTTGCGCCTCTTCCAGTGCCGAGGTCAGTTCACAGACACAGAGTTCCTGTTCCAGAGTCACCAGCAAGGCGATTCGCGCCCGCGTTTCCTCGGCCAGGCATTTGAAGACCTCGGTTGGCGACATGGCATGCAGGGTGGAAGCTTCATTCGCCGGTTTACTTTTGATCAGCACGAACATCTTTATCCGTTCATGTATCTCATGCAGGGTCTTGCGATAGGCATCTTTCTGCGAGCTGGTCGCTGGGTCTTCGAAGTTCCAGGCGATGTACTCACCGGCCCCTGGAAGTGCCTGGCACTCCAGGGCGGACTTGTCACACAGGGTGATCACATAGTCGAACGGCTCGCCAGCGACCTGCTCGATGGACTTGCTGTAAAGCCCATCAGTGGGAACACCAAGCTGCTCCAATGCGTTGCGGGCTCGGGTGTCGACTTCAGTGGGGGCGGAGCCTGCGCTGTAGACTTCAAAATGTTCTGAGTCGGTGTGGCGCAGCAGGGCTTCGGCCATCTGCGAGCGTGAGGAGTTCGCGACGCAGAGGAACAGGACGCGCTTTTTCTGGCTCATGTTGATCCCTATCAAAGATGCACATGAGCAAATATATTATTTTTCGAATATGCAGTAAAGTGAATATGCTGCGCGTTGCGCGCCAAGGGAACGAGGATAGGCAGCAAAGATGACAAATGCGTGTGAAGTCGCGATGAAGCAGGCCTCTGGGGCTCCACTGGGAGTTTTTGAGCGCTACCTGACCCTGTGGGTGTTCCTGTGCATCGTGGTGGGCACCGTGCTTGGCTTGGTTGTGCCGCAAGCGGCTCAGGCCGTCGGCGCCCTGGAGGTGGCGAAGGTCAATATCCCGGTTGGCCTGCTGATCTGGGTGATGATCATTCCGATGCTGATGAAGATCGACTTCAGCGCCATCAGCGAAGTGCGCCAGCAGAAGAACGGCATGTTCGTCACGCTGTTCGTTAACTGGGCGGTCAAGCCGTTTTCCATGGCGCTGATTGGCTGGTTCTTTATCAAGCAGGTGTTTGCGCCCTGGCTGCCCGCCGAAGAGCTGGATAGCTACATGGCCGGCTTGATCCTGCTCGGTGCGGCGCCCTGCACGGCGATGGTGTTTGTCTGGAGCAACCTGTGTAAGGGTAATGCCAACTTCACTCTGACCCAGGTGGCACTGAACGATCTGGTCATGGTGTTTGCCTTTGCGCCTATCGTGGCGCTGTTGCTGGGCGTTTCTTCGATCCCGGTGCCTTGGGACACCCTGCTGCTTTCCGTGGTGATGTACATCGTCATCCCGCTGGCCATCGCCCAGTTTCTGCGGGCTCAACTGATGAAGCGCGGCGAAGCCTATTTCGAGAATGTGCTGGCGAAGATTTCGCCATTTTCCATCATCGCTCTGCTGGCCACTCTGGTTCTGTTGTTCTCCTTCCAGGGTGAGTCCATCGTCGAGCAACCTCTGATAATCGGCATCATCGCGATCCCCCTGCTGGTGCAGACGCTGTTCATCGCGGCACTGGGTTACTGGCTCTGCCATACCCTGAAAGTGCGCCACGACATAGCGGGCCCGGCCACCATGATCGGCGCCTCCAACTTCTTCGAGCTGGCCGTAGCCGTGGCCATTGTCTTGTACGGATTCAACTCGGGTGCCGCCCTGGCAACCGTGGTCGGCGTACTGATCGAAGTGCCCGTGATGCTATGGCTGGTACGCATGGTCAACAGCACACGCAACTGGTACGAGAGCAGCCTCAACAATCGCTAGGGGGTCAGAATGCGCTTTATCGACAATGCACCACGCTTCCTGTTCTTCACCGGCAAGGGCGGGGTCGGAAAGACCTCCATTGCCTGCGCGACAGCCCTGGAGCTGACCCGTCAGGGCAAGCGAGTGCTGCTGGTCAGCACCGATCCGGCCTCCAATGTGGGGCAGGTATTCGGTCTGGAGATCGGCAATCACATTACCGCCGTGCCTGCCGTGGAAAACCTGGCGGCCCTGGAGATCGACCCACAGGGCGCAGCTCAGGCCTATCGGGATCGGATTGTGGGCCCGGCGAGGGGTGTCATGCCTGCTGATGTGGTCAAGGGCATGGAGGAGCAATTATCGGGAGCCTGCACGACCGAGATCGCAGCCTTCGACGAATTCACCTCACTGCTGGTCAACGATGAACTGAAGGCCCGCTTCGATCACATCATTTTCGATACCGCCCCGACCGGGCACACGATTCGGCTGCTGCAACTGCCGGGGGCCTGGAGTGGATTCCTGGAGGCGGGGCAAGGCGATGCATCGTGTCTTGGGCCGTTGGCCGGTTTAGACAAACAACGTGACCAGTATCGCGAGGCAGTAGAGGCGCTTTCTGATCCAGCCAAGACCCGTCTGGTTCTGGTTGCCAGGGCACAGGCCGCTACCCTGCGCGAGGCTGCCCGCACACGCGAGGAGCTTGCAGCCATCGGCTTGCAAGAGCAGTACCTGGTGATCAACGGCGTGCTGCCGGCGAGTGAGGCGCAGAAGGATGTCCTGGCTGCCGCCGTCTATAAGCGTGAACAGGCCGCAGTCGCCGCCATGCCGCCAGCGCTGCGAACACTGCCGCTCGATCTGTTGCCCTTGAAAGCATTCAACCTAGTGGGACTGGATGCCCTGCGACAACTTTTGCTTGAGGGCTCTGCTGACGGCACGCAGGCGCCGGCCAGTGCGCCGATTGAATTGAACGCTCCACGACTCAAGTCCCTGATCGACGAGATCGCCGCCGATGATCATGGCCTGATCATGGTGATGGGCAAAGGTGGTGTCGGGAAAACGACTCTGGCCGCAGCGGTTGCCGTCGAGTTGGCTCGACGTGGGCTGCCCGTGCACCTGACTACTTCTGATCCTGCCGCGCACCTTGCCGAGACACTGGATGGCACGCTTGAGCACCTGACGCTGAGCCGCATTGACCCGCATACCGAGACACAGCGCTATCGTGATCACGTCATGCAAACCAAGGGCGCGGGCCTGGATGAGCAGGCTCGGGCGCTGCTGGCCGAGGATCTGCGTTCACCCTGCACCGAAGAGATCGCCGTATTCCAGGCTTTCTCGCGAATCATCCGTGAAGCCGGGAAAAAGTTCGTGGTGATGGACACCGCCCCGACCGGCCACACCTTGCTGCTACTGGATGCCACCGGGGCTTATCACCGCGACATTGCTCGGCAGATGTCGGGCAGCAACATGCGCTTTTCCACGCCGATGATGCAACTCCAGGATCCTAAGCAAACCAAGGTGCTGTTGGTGACCCTGGCCGAAACCACTCCTGTGCTGGAGGCTGCTGGCCTGCAAGCTGATCTGCGTCGTGCCGGCATTGAGCCTTGGGCATGGGTGATCAACAACAGCGTGGCAGCCGCAAAGACTGAATCACCGCTATTACATAAACGGGCGGTCAATGAACTGAGGGATATTGAGCATGTCGCTACGGAGCACGCGCAACGCTATGCGGTCATTCCGCTCATGTCGGAGGAGCCGGTAGGGGTTGAGCGTTTACTCGCTCTCAGCAAGTAATCTGCATCAATGAGAAGGCCCGCATTCTGCGGGCCTTCTGCTTGAAAGCGCTTACTTCTTGATGACCTCAAGGTAATCCTTGAGGGTTTTCTCGTCAGCCGCTTTGACCGTCATGCCATTCGGGCCGGAACCGATATCAGTGAACTGCTTGGCTGGCTCGCCAGTGGCTTTGAAGTCCTTCAGTTCCTGAGAGTCTTCGCGGAAAACCCAGAGACGACCATCCTCAACCTCGGTAACAAAACCAGGCTTATCGAATTCGCTGGCCATAATGCCGGATTCGGGAATGCCCATAGGCGCCCATCACCAGTAGGTCGATGCCATGCTCCTTCTGATAGGCATGCAGCGTGGGTTCGACTTCACCCGCTCGCATGGCGGTATGTACCTTGTAACCACCCGTGGATAAGGTTGAACAGGCGGCATCCAGCTGCGCCCAGCCCTCTTTTGTCTCGGTTCCTACCATCACCAGATGGATAGGCAGTCCTTTCAGTAAGGGGCTGGCGGCCAGCATCTCTACGCCCTTGCGCGTGGTTGCGCCGCCATCAAAGGCCAGCATCGCGCTCTCAGGCTTTTTGAATCTGGCCGGCGTCACCAGCACAGGACGGTGCATGATGCGAATGACGCTCTCCAGCTGGCTGCCAACATGGGCTTCTGCTCCTCCACTGGACTCGCCCTGGCGACCGATCACTAGCAGGCGTATATCGCTTTCCAGTTCCCGCAGGCTTTCCAGCAGATCGCCATGGCGTTGCTTGGTCTCCGGTGAACTCACGCCTTCGGCCATGGCTCTCTCCTTGGCAGCGGCGAGCATGATGCGCCCCTGCTCCAAGGCCGGTTTTCCGCGTTTTTCGTCCAACAGTCCTGCGAGGCGAGCTCATCCAGCAGATGCTCCCGACTGCCCAAACCAATGTTGCCGCTCAAATCGGCTGATACCGGATACTGGCGCTGATCCAGTACGTGCAGGAAGGTAAGCGGAGCTTCTAGGCGCTGGCTGGCCCAGGCAGCGTAGTCGCAAACAGCAGGGGCCGAGGCAGAGCCGTCAATGCAAGCGGTTACGTGGGTCATTGTTGTTCTCCTTATGGGTGAAGACCACCACGACCACAGTTGCCACCATCACGATGTTGGTGGAGAGCGGGAATTTGCGCAGGTTACGCAGCGAGTCCCAGCTGAAGGTGCCGATGGACACCATGATCATCACCGCAACCAGCGCAGCCATGGGAATCTGGCTGACCCAGTCGCTGAGAAACACCACCATTAACAGCAGTACGACACCCGCGATCAAGGCGGACAGGCTAGTGCGCCCTCCAGATTTCACGTTGATCACCGACTGCCCGATCATGGCGCAACCGGCCATGCCGCCCATTAGACCCGAAGCAATGTTGGCAACGCCTTGACCTTTGCACTCGCGGTTCTTGTCGCTAGTGGTATCGGTCAGGTCATCAACGATGGTCGCGGTCATCATCGACTCCAGTAAGCCGACTACAGCCAGCGCTGCTGCGTAGGGAAAAATAATCGCCAGGGTCTCGAAGGTAAGCGGCACGTCCGGCCAGAGGAACACTGGCAGGGTATCCGGCAGTTGGCCCATGTCGCCTACGGTGCGGATATCTAGCCCGAGGTAGATGGCTACTGCGGTCAAGACCAGGATGCACACCAACGGCGAGGGGATCACCTTGCCGATCTTGGGCACATAGGGGAACAGGTAGATGATGCCAAGGCCGGCAGCCGTCATGGCGTAGACGTGCCAGGTGACATTGGTCAGTTCAGGTAGCTGTGCCATGAAGATCAGGATGGCCAGGGCGTTGACGAATCCAGTCACAACCGAGCGAGACACAAAGCGCATCAACGAGCCCAGTTTCAAATAGCCGGCGATGATCTGGAGCACACCGCACAGCAGCGTGGCGGCCAGCAGGTACTCCAGGCCATGGTTCTTCACCAGGGTCACCATAAGTAGCGCCATGGCCCCGGTTGCCGCCGAAATCATGCCGGGGCGACCTCCCACGAAGGCGATCACAACAGCGATACAGAACGACGCATATAAGCCGACTTTGGGATCGACTCCCGCGATGATGGAGAAAGCGATAGCTTCCGGAATCAGTGCAAGCGCGACGACGAGGCCGGCGAGCACGTCGCCTCTCAGATTGGAAAACCAGTTCTGCTTGATTGTCTGCAACATCAATAAATCCAAGGCAATGGACGCGGCAGCACGATGTCGGGACGGCGTGCCGAAAGCGTCAGGTTCAAGTTGTAGGTATCACGTGGTGCCGTGTGAAACGGCAGGTTTGCTACAGGCGCAGCAAGACGAATCAGTCGGTAAGCCGAGCTGACTCAGGGAGGGGGCTATGCGCTATGGCGGCGTAGGCAGCCAGGCAGATATTTTCGAAGCAGTCATTCTGTCAGGTATTGAACAGTCAGTGCAGGGAAGAACTTAGGCCATACCACGGTTAGCCTAGTCTCCGATATTAGGGCACAACAGAGACCTTGAGTCTGCGTTATGACAGTCAGCCAAGGTTAGAAGGATCACCTGAAGAAGGTTTCGCTAGGTGCTTTTTAGCCGAGTCGGTAGCGGCCAACGATCATGTATCCAGGCAAGTTCAGTTGGCGGTGTAGTGGTCACGACGGTAAACCCGGCGTTGTTCTCCCTTTCCAATCACCGGGCATTCCATCGCTTGGCCAACCGGCACATCGAACCAAGGCGATGCTCGATTCTTTTCACCTTGCCGACCTTCTCTTTCCATAAAGCGTAAACCCATGCCAAATCCAGACTGTGGGTGATACTTGGCCCAGCTGCCTGCATCCTCTGAATTGAGTCTCGCCCAACCACCCTCAGGGCCTTAACCGCGCTGTCTCCTGCGCCTGCCCAGGTGATCCAGTTCAGCTGCTGTAAATAGCCAACTGCTGAGTGTTGATCCTGTCCAATACGCTTGGCTACGCAAGAAGCCAGATTCTAAATGCCGCTGCCGCTGAGGACGCAGGTGGATCAGGGGAAGACCCTGGTGATAGCCTGCGTCTATGCCGCGACCCTCATGGTCGCATACGTTGAGGCCCGCCCTGAGAATGAGGCGGATGCCTCCTTAGGGATCGACTGATGCTTTTTTTGCCCCGCGTATTTTGGGGGCAAAACTGGGGGCAAAATCCAGGCCGCTGCAAACCGTTCAAAACCAGCAGGTGCCGGATTCATTGGGCTGTAGAGGTGCGTGTGGCGGTGTGGGCGTGCAGTAGACAGCGTTCAAATCCCTATCTTCCCGCCATACCCAAGCCAAAGCCCCTGAAGCTCTCAGAGTTTCGGGGGTTTTTGCTTTCTACGGCATGCAGGGTGTCGAAGAAGTGTTGAAAGCGGCTGGAGACTGCAGCTGGCTCTGAACTGGTGGCCACATCCTGGCGACGTGCACCAGGGCAAGAATCCAGACCACATCACGCTCAGTCTGATAGACGAGACGATAGTTCTCGTGAGGGATCAGCTCGCGAGTACCGACCACCGTTCCCAGCCTGCCCTTGTCGGGAAAATCGGCCAGACTAGCGGCAACAGCACTGAATAGCTCGTCCATGTGCACAGCAGTGCGAGGGTTGTCGGTTGCGATGTATTCCCAGATATCCAGACGGTCCTGCATGGCCTCAGGTGTCCTAATAACCTGCATCAGTGACCCAGAGCCTTGGCCCGGCGAGCAGCGAATTCAGCTTCTACATCATCATTGGAGCGGCCGCGACCAGCCTCTACCGATGCCCTTGCAGCAGCGACCTTGCGTTGCACGAACTCATCATGCTCTTTGACCTGTTGCTGCAGGCGAATGTAGTCGCGCATGAGGTCGCGCATAACCTGGGAGGCCGGCTGGTGTGCGGCTTGAGCGGCTGCCATGAAGTCTTCGCGCAGTTCAGACTCAAGCTTCAGGTTGAAAACGGCTTCTTTGGCCATGGTCGTCACCTATCGGTCGATTCGTAACTGCAACGTATATACGTTGTATGCATGCTAAGCAATGCTCTCTGCACTGGAAAGCATGAGTCATCATCTTTGTGTCTAGCTCAGGGCGTTGTGAGTGATAGTTTCAAGCGTCACGATATTTGCCATCACGCGAATATTCTGGGGAAGTTCGAAGTGCCAGAGCTGCCAGGGGAGCACTCCGCTCTGTGAAACACGCCGCGCAATTGAGGCTTGGCACATTGTCATTGCTTGCGCTGGCCTATGCGAGGCGAGCGGAAACGACAAAGCCCTCCGAAAGAGGGCTTTGTCGTTTCTGCAAGACGCCTTGCGCGCCTCGCGTCTGTTAAAAGCATCCCTGCTGCCTTTCCATTCCCGCCCTAACCATCGTTGCTGGATAGCCTAGGCAATATCTGGCGTTTTGCCATGTTGCCCCTGCCAGGTGGACTCTAGTATCAGTCACTGCGCTGTAGGTGCGTCCTGTCGGGTTTGGTGGCGATCAGGTGCTCCGGCAGGTCGAGCAGGTCGGTGTCGTAGGTCTCCAGCGGCGGTGGACGCCGCTCGAAGCGGGCACCGAGTACCAGCAGGCAAGGCGTCAGCAGCAGGGTCAGCACGGTGGCGAAGGCCAGGCCGCCAGCGATGGCGCTGGACAGCTGGGTCCACCACTGCGTCGAGGGGGCGCCGAAGCCGAGGCTCGGGGTCACCAGGTCGACGTTGATGCTGAGCACCATGGGCATCAGCCCGAGGATGGTGGTCACTGCGGTGAGCAGCACCGGACGCAGGCGCAGGCTACCGGTTTCCAGCGCCGCTTCACGCGGTTCCAGGCCCTGGCGACGCAACTGGTTGTAGGTGTCGATCAGGATGATGTTGTTGTTCACCACGATGCCGGCCAGGGCGATCAGGCCCATGCCGACCATGACGATGCCGAACGACTGGCCATTGACCAGCAGACCCATCAGCACGCCAGCGGTGGACAGGACGATGGCTGACAGCACCAGTGCCGCCTGATAGAGGCTGTTGAACTGGGTCACCAGGATGATCGCCATGAGGAAGATGGCGACGACGAAGGCGGTCATCAGGAAGGTGGCCGCCTCGCGTTGGTCGGCATCCTCGCCGGCGAACTTCACCTTGACCTCGGCCGGTACATCGCCGAGCGCTTCGCGCAACGCCTTGAGGCGTTCGTCCAGGCGCGCACCTTCGGCCAGGTCGGCCTGCAGGGTGATGGTGCGGTCACCATCGACGCGGCGCAGGGTGCCGACCTTGGGCGCAGGCTGCAGGTCGACGAAGTTGCTCAGCGGCACCTGGCCGGCCGGTGTGTTGAGGGTCAGGCGGCCGAGTTGGTCGAGCGAGCGCCAGTTGCCGGGCAGGCGCACACGGATGTCCACTTCGTCGGTGGCATCCTCGGGGCGGTAGGTCGCCAGTTTCAGGCCGTTGGTGATCATCTGCACCGCGTTGCCGACGCTGAGTACGTCCGCGCCGAAGCGCGCGGCGGCCTCGCGGTCGACCTTGATCCGCCACTCGATGCCGGGCAGGGCGCGGTCGTCCTCGATATCGGCGAAGCCGCCGAGCTTGTGCATTTCCCCGCGGATACGCTCGACCCACTGCTCGCCCAGTGCAGGGTCCAGTGAGCTGATCTGCAGTTTCACCGGTTTGCCGTCGGTGGGGCCCTGTTCCTGCTTGCGGAACTCCAGCACCACGCCGGGAATGCCGGCGGTGCGCTGGCTCATTTCGGCGAGGATGTCCTTGGCCGGGCGGCGCTGGTGCCAGTCGACGAACTGAAATTGCAGGGTGCCGATTACGTCGGCGCCGAGTTGGCCTTGCTGGCCTTCCGGCTGGGCCAGGGAGCGCGCATACAGCGCCTTGACCTCACGCATGCCGATCACCTGCTTTTCCACCTGCTGGAGCAGGGCGTCCTTCTCCTGCACAGATAGATCGCCGCGTGCGCGCAGCCAGATCTGCGCGCTTTCCGGTTCGACGTCGGGGAAGAATTCCACGCCATGGTTGAAGCGCCCGTAACCGACGTAGATCAGGGCGATCAGCGCCAGCATGCCGAGCAGGGTCAGCCCCGGGCGCTTGAGCAGCGTCGCCAGCAGATTGCGGTAGGCGTTGCCGGCGCGGCTGGCGCTGGGGGGCTGTGGGCGCGCCTGGCCGCCAGTGACGGCGCCGAGCACCGGCAGAAATACCAGGGCCATGGCCAGCGAGGCCAACAGGCAGAGAATCACGGTGGCCGGCAGGTACTTCATGAACTGGCCGACCACGCCGGGCCAGAACAGCAGTGGTAGGAACACCACCAGGGTGGTGGCGGTGGAGGCGATTACCGGCCAGGCCATCCGTGTCGCGGCATTGGCCCAGGCCTGGCGAGGCGTCTGGCCTTGCTGCAGGTAGCGGTCGGCGAGTTCAGAGACGACGATGGCGCCGTCGACCAACATGCCAGCCACCAGAATCAGGCTGAACAGTACGACGATATTGAGGGTGAAGCCGAGCATCCAGATCAGCAGGATGCCGCTGAGGAAGGCGCCGGGAATGGTCAGGCCGACCAGCAGCGCCGAACGCATGCCCATGCTCGCCACCACCAGGATCAGTACCAGGACGATGGCGGTAAGCACGTTGTTGAGCAGGTCGCCGAGCATGTTCTGCACTTCCTGCGACTGATCCATGATGTAGCTGACTTCCACACCTGGCGGCAGCAGGGGCTTGGCTTGCTCCATCAGTGCCTTGACCTGATCGATGGTCTCGATGATGTTGGCGCCGCTGCGCTTGGCCACTTCCAGCACGATAGCCGGCTGGCCGTTGATACGGGCGAAGCCGGTCGGGTCCTTGAAGGTGCGGCGGATGGTGGCGACGTCGGCGAAGGTGACCACGCTGTCGCCGACCACCTTGATCGGCATGCGCATCACGTCTTCGAGGTCTTCGATGACCCCAGGCACTTTCATGCTCATGCGGCCGGCGCCGGTGTCCAGGCTGCCGGCGGCGACCAGGCGGTTGTTGCGGCTGACCAGATTGAACAGTTCGTTGTAGTCGATGCCGTAGCTGTCGAGCACTTGCGGGTCGACGACGATTTCCAGCAGGTCTTCACGGTCGCCGCCAATGGTCACCGAGAGCACCTCGGCGATGCCTTCCACGTTCTCCTTCAGGCGCCGGGCTATATACACCAGCTCGGTTTCGGCGATGGGCCCGGACAGGCCCACCGACAGCACCGGGAACAGCGCCACATTGACTTCGGTGACAGTCGGCTCGTCGGCCTCTTCAGGCAGCTTGCTGCGCGCGGTATCGACCTTCTCGCGCACGTCGGCCAGCGCTACCTTGGCATCGAAGCCTGCGTCGAACTCCAGCGTTACCGAGGCGTGGCCTTCGCTGGAGACCGAGCGCATTTCCTTAACGCCCTCAAGGCTGCGCAGCTCCTGCTCCAGCGGGCGTACCAACAGGCGTTCGCCGTCTTCCGGGCTGATGCCTTCGAGAGTCACCGAGACGTAGATGATGGGAATGACTACGTCCGGGTTGGATTCCTTGGGCATGGCGATGTAGGCCACCAGCCCGCCGCAGAGCAGGAACAGCAGAATCAGGATGGTGGTGCGACTACGGTCGAGTGCGGCGGCGATCAGTGCGTGCATCTCAACTGCCCTCGGCCGCAAGTTGCGTGCGTACCTGCTGGCCGGGTTGGACGAAGCCCTGGCCGAGGGTGATCAACGCCACCTTCGGCGGCAGACCGCTGACCCAGGCGCCCTGATTGTCGACACTGATCAGTTGCACTGGCGTGAACTCAACGCGCTGCGCATCGTTGACCCATTTGACGCCGTGGCGGCCGCTTTCATCCAGGCTGAGCAGGGCAGGGGACAGGCGATGAGCCATGGCCTCGCCAGTCTGGATGTGCAGGGTGGCGCTGGCGCCGGCCAGGCGCAGGCCTTCCGGGTTGTCCACCTTGACCTCGATGCGGAAGCTGCGTGATCCGGGATCGGCAGCCGCGGCGATAAAGTGCAGCTCGCCTTGCAGCGTACGGCCATCGAGCAGTTCAACCTTTACCGGCTGGCCCAGTTCGAGCTGGGTGACCTGCTGCTGGGCGATCTGTGCGCTGACCTTGAGGCGGTCGATATCCACCAGGGTCAGCAGGCTCTGCCCGGGCTGGACGAAATCGCCCAGTTCGACCATGCGCTGGTCATAGATGCCGGCAAACGGCGCCCTGATCTTGGTGTTGCGCTGCTGCAGGCGGGCGCTGTCGAGTTCGGCGCGGGCCTTGGCCAGTTCGCTCTCCAGGCGCATCAGCTCGTTGGCCGACACCAGGCTGCGCTCGCGCAGGCGCTTGGCGGCGGTGACGTCGCTCTGACGCTGGCGCACATCGGCCTCGCTGCGCGCGACCTGGGCCGGGCGGTCGTCAGGCGAAATGCTCAGCAGCAATTGATCGGCAGCGACGCGGCTGCCCTTGTCCTGGTCCAGGTTCTGCACGCTGCCACTGACCTGGGCGCGCAGTTCCACCCGGCGCCAGGCTTCGATCTGCCCCTGCACCACATGCTGGCGTTGCATGGGTTGGGCTTCCAGCCATTGAATTTCGACGCGCGCCAGATCGTTGGTGGTGGCGGGTTGGTCGGGCTCGACATCGTCGCGAGCGACGAAACGATCGCCGCTGAACAGCCAGGCCAGCAGCAGGACGGCGATGACGATGGCGATGATCCAGGGACGCTTGCTGAGTCGGGCGAACATGTGGGTTTACTCGCTGAGTGCAGGCGCTGCGTGCAGCGCGGTGGCCTGGCCTTGCAGGCCGGCAATGATGAAATCGGTGACGCGCTGGAAATAGGCGTCCAGCTCGATGGGTTCGGCCCAATGGGCGAAGCCGTCGGAGGCAATGCGGGCCATCACGCCGTTGACGCAAGCCTCCACGCCCCACAGCAGGCGTTGGCAATCAGTGGGGGAGAGTTGCAGTTCGCTGAAGCTGCCTTGCAGCAGTTGGTTGAACAGCGCCATGTACTGACCTTCCAGCTCGAGGAACTGTTCACGGTAGGGCGCGTCCAGGCGTTCCTGGAAGGCGGGGCGGTCGCACAGCAGGCAGAGTTGGGCTTGCAGTGGGTCGGCCAGCAGTTGTTCGAAGGCGCGACGAATCACATGGCGCATGGCTTCGCGAGGCGGCGCCTGGTTTGCGGTCTCACGCAGTTCGCTCAGATGCTGGCGCGAGCAGTCCAGCACCAGACGCGCGTAGAGCGCCTCCTTGCTGGAAAAGTGCTTGTACACCGTGCCCTTGCCAATGCCGGCGTGACGGGCCACCTCGGCGATGGTGACGCGATCCCAGGATTGTTCCTGAAATAGCTGGCGAGCGGATTGCAGCAGGGCGTTTTCCCGCTGCTGGAAGAGTTGATCCTGGTAGCGCATGACTGTTCCGAGTTTCGTGACCGGTGGTCATGCTATGACTACTGGTCACGCTGCGGCAAGGCGGGAGTTGTAACAAGGCAATTGCGGGTAGCCGTTCACTGCCTCATTCACCGCAAGGCGGAGTTCCTACAGGGATACGTGTAGGAGCCCCGGGGCGAAGCTTCTAACCTATCAGGCGATGAAATGCGTTGCGTCGATGGCGGGTTACGCCGCAACAGACATTGTGGTGATTGCGGATGGTGGCACGCGGCTAACCCGCCCTACGATTGCGCAACTGTAGGAGCCGGCTTGCCGGCGATGCTTTTCTTCAAGCGGGCTGATGATTGCCGAGGGCAGGATCGCCAGCAAGCTGGCTCCTACATACTCACCTTTACCTGCTTAACTGGCTGGCACTTTGAGCACTGCGCCTCTGTCTTAGCGCGCCACGCTAACGCCTTCGAGGCTGGCGAAGGAGGTGTCCTTGGCGGTGAGCAGGAAGTCGCGCATGAACGGTGAGTCGAGCATGTCGGTGCGGATCGCGGCGTAGAGGGTGGCGAACAAGCCCTTTTCCCCCAGGCGCTTGGCGCTGACGTAACCGCGCGAGCTGTACTCGTGCAGCGCCCAGTTGGGCAGCCCGCACACGCCACGGCCGCTGGCCACCAGTTGCATCATCATCACCGTCAGTTCGGAGGTGCGCACCTGCGCCGGCTCGATATCGTTGGGTTCGAGAAAGCGCGTGAAGATGTCCAGGCGGTCGCGTTCCACCGGGTAGGTGATCAAGGTTTCCGTGGCCAGATCCTGCGGCTGGATAAAGGCTTTGTGCGCCAGGCGGTGCTGATTGGCGACAGCCAGCATCGCCTCATAGGTGAACAGTGGCACGTAGGTGATGCCGGCCAGCTCGATGGGATCCGAAGTCACCACCAGGTCCAGATCGCCCCGGGCCAGCGCGGGCAGCGGGGCGAAGGAGAAGCCCGAGGCCAGGTCCAGCTCCACTTCCGGCCAGGCATCGCGGAACTGGTCGATGGTCGGCATCAGCCACTGGAAGCAGCTGTGGCATTCGATGGCCATGTGCAAGCGGCCAGCGGTGCCACCGGCCAGGCGCGCCAAATCACGCTCCGCTGCTTGCCGGCGCTGCGCTGGCGAGCCTTTTCAGCATGCCGAGCCTGGCTTTGACCCTTGATCAGGCCCTGGCCCTGGCCGGTCGTGAAGCCCCAAACCTGATGGCGCGCGCCGCCGAACTGGATGCCGCACGCCAGGCCGCAGTGCCTGCGGGCGAGCTGCCCGATCCGAAGCTTCTGCTGGGCTTACAGAACCTGCCTATCGAGGGCGAGGCGCGCTGGCGCCTGGATGCCGAGCCCATGACCATGGGCATGCTCGGCGTTATGCAGGAGGTGCCTAACCGGGCCAAGCGCAGCGCCCGAGTGGCACTGGCCCAGGCGGGTATCGATTCGGCCGCGGCGCAGGTGCAGATCGAGCGCCTGCAGGTGCAGCGGCAAACCGCCCAGGCCTGGATCGCCGCCCAGGCCCTGGAACAGCGCCTGCAACTGTTCCAGGGTTTCTACGAGGAAAATCGCCTGCTTGAACGTGCGGTGCAGGCCCGCCTGGCTGCCGGCCTTGGGCAGAGTGTCGACAGCCTGGCCGCGCGCCAGGAAGCCCTGGTGCTGGCCGAGCGTGAGGACGAACTGCAGTTGCAGCGCAGCCAGGCGCGCGCCGTTTTGCGCCGCTGGGTCGGATCGGCGGCCGATGAAGCCTTGGTGGGACAACTGCCCGATTGGCCAGTGGAGGTGAGCCGTTACCAGCATGCCTTGCAGCAGCACCCCGAATTACAGGCCTTCGCCCCGCAGACCCGTGAGGCCGAGGCACGGGTGCGTTTGGCTGAAGCTGACAAGCGTCCCGACTGGAGTTGGGAGCTGGCCTATCAGCAGCGCGACCGTGCCTTCGGCGACATGCTCTCGCTGCAGCTGAGCATCGATCTGCCGGTATTTGCCGGTAGCCGGCAGAACCCGCGGATTGCCGCCCAGCGTGCCGAGTTGCTGGCCCTTGAGGCCGAGCGCGAGGCACTGTGGCGCGAGCATGCCACGCAGTTGGCGGTGGAATTGGCCGAGCATCGACGCCTGCAGCGCGCCTTTGAGCGCAGCCGCGACAGCCTGCTGCCCCTGGCCGAGGAGCGGGTACGCCTGAGCCTGGCCGACTATCGCGCTGGCAGGGGTGAGCTGGCCACGCTGATCGCCGCCCGCCGCGAGCAAGTAGAGGCGCAGCTGCGCCATCTGGATTTCGCCGAACAGCGGGCGCTGGTCAGTGCGCGCCTGCATTTTGCCTATGCCACCAACCTGGAGAGCGGCCAATGAGCCAGCGAGTGATCAAGTCCATGGGGCTGGTTGCCCTGATCGTTGCGGGTGCGGCCCTGGGTTACTGGGTCGGGCGTCAGGACCATGCCATGCCGAGCCAGCCCAGCACCGAGAGTGAACGCCAGGTGCTCTATTGGTACGACCCCATGTACCCGCAGCAGCGTTTCGACCAGCCGGGCAAGTCACCCTTTATGGATATGCAGCTGGTGCCGCGTTATGCCGATAGCGGCGCCAACAGCGAGCCGAGTACGGCCATGCAGGTCGACCCCCGGCTGACCCAGAACCTCGGCATGCGCCTGGTCACTGTGCTGCGTGGGCAGCTGGCCAACGAGTTGGATGCGGTCGGTACCCTCGGCTATGACCAGCGCGCCGTGGTGCTGCTGCAGGCGCGCAGCGCCGCTTTCGTCGAGCGGGTATATGAGCGGGCACCCGAGGATCTGCTGGCAGCCGGCACGCCCCTGGTCGACCTGCTGGTGCCCGAGTGGCTGGCGGCCCAGGAAGAGTATCTGGCGCTGCGCAGTCTTAACCAGCCGCAGCTACTGGCAGCGGCGCGTCAGCGCTTGCAACTGGTCGGCATGCCGGCGGCCTTGGTCGCTCGGCTCGAGCGCAGCGGCCAGGTCCAGCGGATCTGGACGGTGACCAGCCCGATTGCCGGGGTGCTGCAGGAGCTGCAGGTGCGCGAGGGCATGACCCTCAGCGCCGGGCAGAGCCTGGCGCGAGTCAATGGCCTGGATCGGGTCTGGCTGGAAGTGGCGCTGCCCGAGGCGCAAGGCAGCGGGATTGAGCCCGGGCAGCCGGTCGAGGCCCTGTTGCCGGCGCTACCCGGCGAGGTGTTGGCCGGACGCATCGAGGCCATTTTGCCCGAAGCCAATCTGGACAGCCGCACCTTGCGTCTGCGGGTGGTGCTGGATAATCCCCAGGGGCGCCTGCGCCCCGGTATGAGCGCGCGGGTGCGCTTGGGCCAGACGGCCGCTGCAGAGACTCTGCTGCTGCCCAGCGAGGCGGTGATCCGCAGTGGTCGGCGCAATCTGGTGATGCTGGCCGAGGGCGAAGGGCGCTACCGGCCCCAGGAAATTCGCACCGGGCGTGAGCAGGGCGAGCGCATCGAGGTGCTGGAAGGCCTGAGTGAGGGCCAGCAGGTGGTCGCTTCCGGGCAGTTCCTGCTCGATTCCGAGGCCAGCTTGCGCGGCATGCTGGTGCAGGAACTGGGCGCACCGGCGACCGAGGTCAAGCTGCAGGAAGCACTGCATGAAGCCGAGGGGCAGATCGACGGCATCGAAGACGATGGCGTGATGCTCACCCATGGGCCGTTCAAGACCCTGGGTATGCCGGCTATGAGCATGCTGTTTCCGGTCGCCGATGAGGCGCTGCTGGAAGGTTTGCAAGCCGGCGACCGGGTGCGGGTCGGGGTGCGCGCCGATGACGAGGGTATGCGCATCGAGCGCATCGAGCGCCTGGCACCCGTGCCCGAGGACAACCACCGCCATGACGGCCATCGGGAGGCACAGCCATGATCGCCGCGCTGATTCGCTGGTCTCTGGCCAACCGCCTGCTGGTGCTGCTGGCCAGCCTGTTCGCCACCGCCTGGGGCGCCTGGTCGGTGCAGAACATCGCCATCGATGCCTTGCCGGATCTGTCCGATACCCAGGTGATTATCCGCACGCCTTATGCAGGGCAGGCCCCGCAGATCGTCGAGAATCAGGTCACCTATCCGCTGGCCAGCGCCATGCTCTCGGTGCCAGGAGCCAGCACGGTGCGCGGCTTTTCCTTCTTCGGTGACAGCTTCGTGTATGTCCTGTTCGAAGACGGCACCGACCTCTACTGGGCGCGCTCGCGGGTGCTGGAGTACCTCAGCCAGATCCAAGAGCGCCTGCCGGCCGGGGCCAAACCGGCCCTGGGGCCGGATGCCACCGGAGTCGGCTGGATCTACCAGTACGCCCTGGTCGATCGCAGCGGCCAGCACGACCTGGCGCAGCTGCGCGCCCTGCAGGACTGGTTCCTCAACTTCGAGCTCAAGGCCCTGGCCAATGTCGCCGAGGTGGCGAGCATCGGCGGCATGGTCAAGCAGTACCAGGTGCTGCTCGACCCGATCAAGTTGGCCAGCCGCGGCATCAGCCAGCAGCAGGTGGCGGCGGCCATCGGCGCGGCCAACCAGGAAAGCGGCGGCAGCGTGCTGGAACTGGCCGAGGCCGAATATATGGTGCGCGCTTCCGGCTACCTGCAGAGCCTCGCGGACTTTCGCGCCATTCCCCTGCGCCTGGATGGCGGCGGGGTGCCGGTGACCCTGGGCGAGGTGGCGCATATCCAGCTCGGCCCGGAAATGCGCCGCGGCATCGCCGAGCTGGACGGCGAGGGCGAGGTGGTCGGCGGTGTGGTGATCCTGCGCAGCGGGGCGAACGCGCGCAGCACCATCGACGCGGTCAAGCGCAAGCTCGACGAGCTGCAGGCCAGCCTGCCCGAGGGTGTGGAGATCGTCACCACCTACGACCGCAGCCAGCTGATCGACCGCGCGGTGCGCAACCTGGGCGAGAAGCTGGTGGAGGAATTCATCGTCGTGGCCCTGGTGTGCCTGGCCTTTCTCTGGCACCTGCGCTCCTCCCTGGTGGCCATCGTCTCGCTGCCGCTGGGGGTGCTGATCGCCTTTATCGTCATGCAGCAGCAGGGCATCAACGCCAACATCATGTCCCTCGGTGGCATCGCCATCGCAATCGGCGCCATGGTCGACGCGGCCCTGGTGATGATCGAAAACGCCCACAAGAAGATCGAACACTGGCACTCCGCTCATCCAGGACAGGAACTCAAGGGCGAGCGGCACTGGCAGGTGATAGGTGCGGCGGCGGTGGAGGTGGGCCCGGCGCTGTTCTTCAGCCTGATGATCATCACCCTGTCGTTTATCCCGGTGTTTACCCTGCAGGCCCAGGAAGGTCGCCTGTTCGGCCCGCTGGCTTTCACCAAGACCTACGCCATGGCCGCCGCCGCCGGGCTGTCGGTGACCCTGATACCGGTGCTGATGGGCTACTGGATTCGCGGGCGCATCCCGGACGAGCAGCGCAACCCGCTCAATCGTGGACTGATCCGCCTTTACCAACCGGCCCTGGAGCAGGTGCTGCGTTATCCCAGAGCGACCCTGGTGCTGGCCGTGCTGGTGTTTCTCAGCGCGCTCTGGCCGGCCAGCCAGTTGGGCGGCGAGTTTCTGCCGCCACTGGACGAGGGCGACCTGCTGTATATGCCCACGGCACTGCCGGGACTGTCGGCGCAGAAGGCTGCGCAGTTGCTGCAGCAGAGCAACCGCATGATCAAGACGGTGCCCGAGGTGGCGCGGGTGTTCGGCAAGGCCGGGCGCGCCGACAGCGCCACCGACCCGGCGCCGCTGGAGATGTTCGAAACCACCATCCAGTTCAAGCCGCGCGAGCAGTGGCGCGCCGGCATGACCGCGGAAAAACTGGTGGAGGAGCTGGACCGCGCGGTGCAGGTGCCGGGCCTGGCCAACCTGTGGATTCCGCCAATCCGCAACCGTATCGACATGCTCGCCACCGGCATCAAGAGCCCGATCGGGGTCAAGGTCGCCGGCAGCGACCTGGCCCAGATCGACGCCGTGACCCAGGCGGTGGAGCGGGTCGCGCGCACAGTGCCCGGGGTCGGTTCGGCGTTGGCCGAACGCCTGACCGGTGGCCGCTATATCGACATCGACATCGACCGGGTGGCGGCCGCCCGTTATGGCTTGAATATCGCCGAAGTGCAGGATCTGGTGGCCGGGGCCATTGGCGGGATGAATGTCGGCGAAACCGTGGAAGGCCTGGCGCGCTTCCCCATCAACCTGCGTTACCCGCGCGAATGGCGCGACTCCCTGAGCCGTCTGCGCGAGCTGCCGATCTACACCCCGGTGGGCAGCCAGATCACCCTCGGTACGGTGGCGCAGATCGGCATCAGCGACGGCCCACCCATGCTCAGGAGCGAGAATGCGCGGCCCTCCGGCTGGGTCTATATCGACACCCGCGGACGGGACATGGCTTCGGTGGTACATGACTTGCGCCAGGCCATCGCCGAACAGGTGCCTCTGCAGCCGGGCATGAGCCTGAGCTTCTCCGGCCAGTTCGAGTTTCTTGAACGGGCCAATGCGCGGCTCAAACTGGTGGTGCCGGCGACCCTGCTGATCATCTTCGTGCTGCTCTACCTGTGCTTCTCGCGCTTCGACGAGGCGCTGCTGATCATGGCCACGCTGCCGTTCGCCCTGACGGGTGGCATCTGGTTCCTCTACTGGCTGGACTACAACCTGTCGGTGGCCACCGGGGTGGGCTTTATCGCCCTGGCCGGGGTGGCGGCGGAGTTCGGCGTGATCATGCTCTTGTACCTGCGCAACGCCTGGGCCGAGCGCCAGGCGGCGGGGCAGAGCAGCCCGGCGGCCCTGCTGGAGGCGATTCGCGAAGGCGCGGTGCAACGGGTACGGCCCAAGGCGATGACGGTGGCGACCATTATCGCCGGTCTGTTGCCGATCCTGCTGGGCAGTGGCAGTGGCAGCGAGATCATGAGCCGCATCGCTGCGCCCATGGTCGGCGGCATGCTCAGCGCGCCCCTGTTGTCGCTGCTGGTGCTGCCGGCGGCCTATCAGTTGCTGCGCCTGCGCGAGTTGCGGCGCCAGACAAAGGGTGAAGGCGAAGCGGCTCGATCAGAGGTGCTATAACAGAACAGTAGGGCGGGTGAAACCCGCCAGGGCACAGGCGCAGCTAAAGGCTTGGCGGGTTGCCCCCGCCCTAAGAGGTTGGAAAACGCGAAAGCGCTGCAAGCCAGGAGGGCGGCCCCGGATTGCGCTGGGGCTTATCCGGGCTACGGTGTGCGCTTGTGTAGGGTGAACATGGCGAAGCCTTGTCCACCGCTGGCTGCCCAATGGCGGACAAGCCTTCGGCATGTCCTCCCTACGACGTCGTAGATATTGCGCAGGAACATAAGGTCCACGAAACCGCGTTGTTTGTAGGAGCGGCCTTGGCCGCGATGAGCGATTACGCCCAGGTCAGCGCACAGCACCGTAGGTTGGTGCTGAGCCTGCGAAGCTCAACGAGTTCGGCGCGGAATTTCCGCGCAGGGCATGGCAAGGGCTATGAATTATCGATTGTGCCCGGAGCCTGGTGGCGACTTATGGCAGCTCCATGGTTCACGAGAGGCATTGTCTTTCAGGTTCTGATCGACAAAACGGTAGTGACCTTCCTTGAAGTGCGTCCACCAGTCATGACTGACCTCGATGGCGTACTTTGTCAGGACTTCCTCAATGCAGTCCAGGCAGATTCGGGTCGCGTCATAGGCCATGTCGAGGCGTCCCTTGCTGTCATCGAAGGCGACGCTGGCGAGGCCATACAGCTTGTCGATCTCGGCAATTGCCGCATCCAGTTTTTCCCGCTCCGTGGGTTCGAGCTTCAAGTGACGGGTTACCAGATTGGCACTGGAGACGCCCAGCCGGTTTGCTTCTTTCATGGCGGCTTTCCTTCTGTTGGCACAATGGGAAAACAATGGGGAAGCAGTCGACTGGCCCATCGCTTGATTACAGGGTGCTGCTCAGTTGGCGACCCAGGTCACGCCGTTGGGCCCGCGCCCGGTGGCGTAAGTCGTAATGACCTTGCCTGCTTGCAGGTCGATCACCGACAGGCTGTCGTCATAAATATTGGTGATGAATGCAAAGCGGCCGCTGGCGTCCACCGTGACGCCATGGGCGCCCTGGCCCACCTGGTAGGTGGCGACGACTTCAAGACGATCGGTATCGATCACCGATACGCGATTGTCCGGTGCGGCCTTGCTGCCTTCATTGGCCACCAGCACCAGGCGTCCGTCTGGCGTGGCATGCACCTGAATCGGCGACCGACCGACCGCCACTTTCGCCAGCACCTTGCGGCTTTGGCTGTCGATTACCGCGACACTGTTCTCGTCGCGTAGCGATACGAATACGCGCTTGCCATCGGGGGTAAAGCCCACCTGCACCGGCGCCTTGCCAACCGCAATGCGGGTGACCTCCTGGCGTGTGCTCACATCCAGCACCGATACGCTACCGTCCTGTACGTTGGCGACGTAGAGTTCCTTGCCATCGGGGCTAAGACGCAAGCCGTGGGGGGATTTTCCGGTGGCGATGCTGGCGATGTTCTTGCGTGTTTGCAGGTCGATTACCGAGACGGTGTTGGCGCCGGCGTTGGTGACGAATGCATGGCGACCGCTCAGGTCGCTGACCACATGAGCCGGATGAGCCCCGACGGCAATTTCTGCCAGCAGCCCCTGCTGAAAGTCATCGATCTGGAACAGCTGCAGGAAACCTGGCGTGGCTTTCTTGCCGTGCCCGTGATCAGCGCCGCTGCGCTCACCCACTGCCATCAGATAGCGACCATCGGCGCTGACCTGGACATTGTGGGGAGAAATACTCAGATCCAGCGACAGACGCTGACCATCCTCAAGCAGGATGCGGGTCAGCGAAGCCCCGTGTTCGTCGGCGCTGAAAACCTGGCCGTCTGGATTGGCCTGGACTGAGGCGAGGGTAAGAGTGCAAACCGTAGCCAGCAGCCATTGCGGGCGCAAAGCGCGCGTCCAGATGGTAGAGGCTTTCTTTGCTTGTGGCGGCCCCTGGCAGACCTGTGCGCTGTTGCTCGACCAGCAAGTGAGCCGATCAGCAATGGCGCGGATGAGTGAAAAACGGTGCATGGTAAAACTCCTGAATAAGTTGAAGGCGCGTCGTAATGCCGAACCACAGCACAAGGGCTCCTACAGGCTTGATGCCCCCAAAGAACCGCAGCCGATCAGGGGGCAACAGACCCTAGGAGGCAGCCCATAGGCGAGAAACCAGCTTTCGCGCGATTACGACTTTGGCATCCACCAATAGCGGGTGGATGCCCTTCGTAGACCAGGCAGCCTGGCTTCACTGCCCGTGCTGCATGCTCTGGCCTTCTATCATTTGCTCCATCATCTGCATCATGCCCTGCATGTTTTCGTGCATTTCCTTCATGCACTGCTGTTGGGCGCCATCGTCCTTGGCCATGGGGCACTGACTGTTCTGCATGCCTTGGCGCATGGTGCCCATTTTTTCCTGCATGGCCTTGTGGTGTTCGGCGCGGATTTTCTGCTTTTCCTCCGGGGTTTTGGCGGCGTGCATCTGCTGCATCATCTCGTGCATCTTGCCCATGTCCATGCCGCCCATCATGCCCATGCCTTGGCCTGCGGTGGCGGGTGGGGTGGCGGCACCTTGAGAGTGATGGGCCTCTTCGGCAAAGGCCGGGGCGGCCAGTAGTGCGCCGGTCAGGGCGAGGGCGGTCAGGGTCTTGTAGGTGAATGTGCTCATGGTGTTTCTCCTGCTGGGTTTTATTGGGTTTTGTGAATAGCGCTCAAGGAGGCTCGCTTGAGCTGTAGGGAATTGACGATCACCGACAGCGAGCTGGCGGTCATGGCGATCACGCCGATCATTGGATGGAGCAGGCCGGCCGCGGCGATGGGAATGGCGGCGACGTTGTACGCGGAAGCCCAGATCAGGTTTTCGACGATCTTGCGGAAGGTCAGGCGCGACAGCTGCGCTGCTTCCACCAGACCCATCAGGCGGCCGCCGATAAGGATTACGTCGGCGGCCTCCATGGCCACGTCGGCGCCACTGCCAATGGCGATGCCAATGTTGGCCTGTTTCAGCGCCGGGGCGTCGTTGATGCCGTCGCCGACCATCGCCACCCACTGGCCGTATTCGGCCTGCAGCTGGCGAATCACCTCAACTTTGCCGCTGGGCAGCACGCCCGCATGCACCTTGTCGATGCCCACTTGGGCGGCGATATGGGCGGCGGCGCGCGGGTTGTCGCCGGTCAGCATCACGGTCTGGATGCCCAGGGCACGCAGTTCGGCGATGGCGGCCTGGGCATCCTCCTTGAGGCTGTCTGCCACCGCTACTACGCCGATCAATTGCTGCTCGCGGGACACATAGAGGGCGGTCTTGCCCTGGTTTTCCAGGGTTTCAAGCTGGCTGGCCAGGGCGGCGGTGTCCACCTGGCATTCCTGCATCCAGCGCGCATTGCCGACGCGGATCAACTGGCCGTCCACCTGGCCCTGCACGCCCAGGCCGTTGAGCGCCTGGAAATCGCTGAGCGCTCCCAGTTCCAGGCCGAGTTCCTTGATGCGCTCGACCATGGCCTGGGCAATCGGGTGTTCGGAGCCGTATTCCACGCTGGCCGCCAGGCGCAGCAGCGCCTGCTCGTCAACACTGGCGCTGGGCAGGCAGTCGGTAACCACCGGCTTGCCCAGTGTCAGGGTGCCGGTCTTGTCCAGCACCATCACCTTGATGTCCTTGAACATCTGAATGGCCGTGCCGGAACGGTAGAGAATGCCGCGCTCGGCGCCGCGGCCAGCACCGACCATCAACGCGGTTGGAGTGGCCAGGCCGAGGGCGCAGGGGCAGGCGATTACCAGCACCGCGACTGCCGACAGCAGCCCCACCAGCCCCGGCGAAAGCTCGGGGTTGACCCAGGGCAGCCAGGTCGCGCCCCATACCAGCACGCCGCGCAGCGACTCGCCCCAGACCAGCCAGACCACCAGACTGGCCAGGCTGATCAGTAGCACCAGGGGCACGAAGCGCCCGGTCACGCGGTCGGCGAATTCCTGGATCGGCACCTTGGAGCTTTGCGCATGCTCGACCAGATCGATCACCTGGGCGAGGAAGGTGTCCTGGCCGACCTTGGTGGCGCGCACGGTCAGCAGGCCTTCCTTGTTCAGGGTCGCGCCTATCACCGCATCGCCTGGGCCTTTCTCCTTCGGCAGCGATTCGCCGGTGGCCAGGGACTCGTCGATATGGCTGTTACCCTCGACCACCTCGCCGTCGCTGGGCACCTTCTCGCCGGGGCGGACCAGCATCAGGTCGCCGACCACCACGGCTTCGATTGGCACCTGCACTTCCTTGCCGTCGCGCAGCAGAACCGCACTCTTGGCCCCCAGTTCCAGCATTTTGCGGATGGCCTGGGAAGCGCGGCCCTTGGCGCGGGCCTCCAGATAGCGGCCGATCAGGTGGAAGGTGGTGATGGTGGCGGCCATCTCGACGAAGGAGGTCATGGGGTAGAAGAACCCCACCAGGCCGATAAAGTAGGGCGGCAGGCTGCCCAGGCTGATCAGCACATCCATATTGGCGGTGCGGTTGCGCAGCGCCTTCCAGGCCGACACATGGGTGCTGGCCCCGGCGATAAACACTGGGATGGCGGCGAGCACCACCACGATGGCCAGGTAGCCGGGCACCGCTACGCCGGCCATGGGCAGGGCCATCAGTAGCATGATCAGGGTTGCCGGTACGCCGGCTATCCACATGCGCCGCCAGGCGTCGCGCAGGTACTGCTCTTCCTCTTCGGCCCCTGTGGGTTCGCCTGCAGTGCTGGCCAGCACCGCCTTGGCCACCTGGTAGCCGGCCTGTTCCACGGCCTGCTGGAGGGCCGCCAGGCTGGTCTGCTCGGCATCGAATTCGATGCGTACCTTGTGGCTGGCGATGCTGGTGCTTAGTTCGGCGATGCCGGGCAGGCGCTTGAGCGACTGGCTAACCAGCCCGGCGCAGTGGTCGCTGCCCATACCGGGCACTATCAGTATCGCGCTTTGCCGCTTGGGGCTGGGTTCGGCTGCGTTCATGGCTGTTGCTCCTTGCTTGCGGTGGAATTGCTCAAATGCGGGATAAAGGCCGGCACCCGTGCTCGGTAGGCGTGCCAGCGGGCACCGAAGGTGGCTTCGGCCCAGCGTTCTTCCTGGCGCGCCAGGTGTGCGTACATCAGCAACAGCACTGGGAACATCAGCAAAGTCAACAGGGTCGGCCACTGCAGCAGAAAGCCCAGCATGATCAACACGAAGGCGACGTACTGCGGATGACGGATGCGCGCGTAGGGGCCACTTTCGGCCAGCTCGCCCGTCTGCTGGGCGTGATAGAGCACGCGCCAGGCCGTGGCCAGCAGCCAGAAACCGGCGAAGATCAGCAGGTTGCTGAGGATATGCAGCGCACCGAAATGCGGATCGCCTTCGATGCCCAGCAGGCTGTTCCACAGATGGCCGGCGTTGTGCGACAGCGGATCCAGTTGCGGGTAGCTGCTTTGCAACCAGCCGGCCAGCAGGTAGAGCGTCAGCGGAATGCCGTACATCTCGACGAACAGCGCGACGATAAAGGCGGCGAAGGTGCCGAAGGTGCGCCAGTCCCGTGGGCTGTTCGGCTTGAAAAAGCTGAAAGCGAAAATGATAAACACCAGTGAATTGATGATCACCAGGCCCCAGAGGCCGTAGGCCGAGGTTGTATGTTCCATATGATGTTGCCTCCTGATCAGTGGTGGTCGTGCGGGCCATCTTTATCCCGACCATGACCGCGGTGCATAAACACATGCATCAGCGGGCACAGCAGCAGGATCAGATAGGGCAGGGCACCAAGCAGATGGGCCTCATGCTCTTCCCAGAGGAGGAACAGGGCGATGGCGGCGAAAACCACCAGTGCAGGCCAGAAGCGCCAGGGGTTGTTGGCTGCTGGGGCGCTATGCGGGTCATGGGGCATGTTGGCACTCTCCAAAAAACCGAGGGGCGCAGCGCTATGCACGGCGTGGGCCGGCGCAGCGCGGCTGCGGGTTTTAGCGGGGGAGAGTGGCGCTATTCGTTATAGCGATGCAGCTGCTTGCGAATGGGCGCGGGTAGGCCGGGGCTGAATAAGGGTATGCGCAGCAAGCGGCCGCTGCGCCGCTGCAGATCGCTGAACAGGCCAAGGCTGCCAGCCAGGGCGAACAGGGCGGTCAAGGCCAAGAGCGTGAGCAGTTGCTGGTTGAGCGGCGCGTTCTGCACGGCGCTGCAGCTATCCGCAGTGCTGTGATCATGGCTGGCATGCTCGTGGCCGCTGTAGGAGACGACCTCGGCGGCGTCGTGGGTGTGGGCGCTAGCGACTTGAATATGGGCGAAGGAGCAGGCGATAAGCAGCACACACCAGAGCGCCAGCAGATTTCTGCTGAATGCTCTATAGCGGCTGCGCATCGCCTGGATCATGGGATTTGGTTTCCGTGCCTATTGAATACTGACGCTTTGATTAAGGCTTAGTTGCAGCCATGCGCAATTGATTCAGATCACGGTTTTAGCAAATCGCTATTGCGGGCGTGCAACGCCACTCTGTGAAGTGGGGCCAGCCGCTCAGCGCGCCACGCTGACTCCTTCCAGATTGGCGAAGGAGGTGTCCTTGGCGGTGAGCAGGAAGTCGCGCATAAAGGGTGCATCGAGCATATCGGTGCGGATGCCGGCGTACAGGGTGGCGAACAGGCCCTTGTCGCCCAGGCGCTTGGCCGTCACATAACCGCGTGAGCTGTATTCGTGCAGCGCCCAGTTGGGCAGGCCGCAGACGCCGCGGCCGCTGGCCACCAGTTGCATCATCATCACTGTCAGTTCGGAGGTGCGCACTTGGGCCGGCTCGATATCGTTGGGTTCGAGAAAGCGCGTGAAGATATCCAGGCGGTCGCGTTCCACCGGGTAGGTGATCAGGGTTTCCGTGGCCAGATCCTGCGGCTGGATGAAGGCCTTGTGCGCCAGGCGGTGCTGATTGGCCACGGCCAGCATCGCCTCATAGGTGAACAGTGGCACGTAGGTGATGCCGGCCAGCTCGATGGGATCCGAAGTCACCACCAAGTCCAGATCGCCTCGGGCCAGCGCGGGCAGCGGGGCGAAGGAGAAGCCCGAGGCCAGGTCCAGTTCCACTTCCGGCCAGGCATCGCGGAACTGGTCGATAGTCGGCATCAGCCACTGGAAGCAGCTGTGGCATTCGATGGCCATGTGCAAGCGGCCAGCGGTGCCACCGGCCAGGCGCGCCAAATCACGCTCGGCGCCGCGCAGCAGCGGCAGGGTGGCGTCGGCCAGTTGCAGCAGACGCAGGCCGGCGCTGGTGAAGCGCACGGGTTTGGTCTTGCGCACGAACAGCTGCAGACCCAGGCGTTCTTCCAGCTCCTTGAACTGGTGCGAAAGGGCCGACTGGGTCAGGTGCAGGCGTTCGGCGGCCTCCACCAGGCTGTCGGTTTCGCGCAGGGCGTGCAGGGTTTTCAGGTGGCGTAGCTCGAGCATGGCGGGTCTCTGCGAGGGTTTCACTCATCCAATGCCAGAGCTGGATGAAAATGGTTCATACAGCCTACATGAGTAAATCTTTAGATCAAGACGAAAATCTTGAGTTTGTCTCACTCGGTGTCGATGCCGAGAATGGCGCCATCTCGATTGATTCTGGAGTTTCACGACATGGCCCTGTCCCATTCCCTCGGTTTCCCGCGCATCGGCCGCGACCGCGAACTGAAGAAAGCCCTCGAAGCCCACTGGCAAGGTGAGCTGGACGAAGCCGGCTTGCGCGCCGTCGGCCAGCGTCTGCGCGCCGAGCACTGGCAATTGCAGAAGGATGCCGGCATCGATCTGCTGCCGGTGGGTGACTTCGCCTGGTACGACCAGGTGCTCAGTCATTCGCTGGCCTTTGGCGTCATCCCCGAGCGTTTCCGTCCGGCTACCGGCAAGCCGACGCTGGACACTCTGTTCGCCATGGCGCGTGGAGCCGTTGCAAACAAGAGCAGCGGTACTTGCTGCGGCGGTGCTCATGCTCAAGAGATGACCAAGTGGTTCGATACCAACTACCACTACCTGGTGCCGGAATTCAGAGAGGATCAGCAGTTCGCCCTGAGCTGGGAGCAACTGTTCGAGGAAGTGGCTGAGGCGCATGCTCTCGGGCACAAGGTCAAACCGGTGCTGATCGGACCACTGACTTACTTGTGGCTGGGCAAGGTCAAGGGAGGCGACTTCGACAAGCTGGAGCTGCTCGAAAGTCTGCTGCCGGTCTATGGCGAGATCTTCCAGCGTCTGGCCGCGCAGGGCGTGGAATGGGTGCAGATCGACGAGCCGATTTTGGTGCTGGATTTGCCGCAAGAGTGGAAGAACGCTTTCGAGCGCGCCTACAACCTGATCCAGCGCGAGCCGTGCAAGAAGCTGATCGCCACCTACTTTGGCGGCCTGGAAGACAACCTCGGTCTGGCCGCCAACCTGCCTGTAGATGGCCTGCATATCGACCTGGTACGTGCGCCGGAGCAGTACCCGACCATTCTCGACCGTCTGCCGGCTTATAAAGTGTTGTCGCTGGGCGTGGTCAACGGGCGCAACGTCTGGCGCTGCGATCTGGAGAAAGCCCTTGAGGTGCTGCGCCACGCTCACGAGCGTTTGGGCGACCGGCTGTGGGTCGCGCCGTCCTGCTCGCTGCTGCACAGCCCGGTGGACCTGATGCGCGAAGACCAGCTCGATGCCGAGCTGAAAGGCTGGCTGGCTTTTGCCGTGCAGAAATGTCAGGAGGTCGCATTGCTCGGTAAGGCCCTGGAGGTGCCGGAAGACGCTTCTGTGCATGCCGCCTTGCAAGCGAGCCGCTCAGTACAGGCTGCTCGTGCGGCTTCAGGGCGTATTCACAAACCCGAGGTGCAGGCCCGTCTGGCGGCGATTCGTCCGCGTCATGCCCAGCGCCAGTCGGCGTTCGCCGAGCGCATCGAACAACAGCGTGAGTGCCTGCAACTGCCATTGTTGCCGACCACGACGATAGGCTCCTTCCCGCAGACCTCGGCCATCCGTCTGGCGCGGCAGTCGTTAAAGCAGGGCAAGCTCAGTGCAGCCGAGTACACCGAGGCCATGCACAGCGAAATTCGCCAGGCGGTACAGGTGCAGGAGCGCCTGGGGCTGGACGTGCTGGTGCATGGCGAGGCCGAGCGCAACGATATGGTCGAGTACTTTGCCGAACAACTCGATGGCTATGCCTTCACCCGCTTCGGCTGGGTGCAGAGTTACGGCTCACGTTGCGTCAAACCGGCGGTGATCGTTGGCGACCTGAGCCGACCCAAGGCCATGACGGTGGAATGGATCAAGTACGCCCAGGACCTGACCGACAGGGTGATGAAGGGCATGCTGACCGGCCCGGTGACCATGCTGATGTGGTCGTTCCCGCGTGAGGACGTGTCACGCGAGGTGCAGGCCAGGCAACTGGCGCTGGCGATTCGTGACGAGGTGGTGGACCTGGAGGCAGCCGGCATCAAGATCATCCAGATCGACGAGGCCGCGTTCCGTGAGGGCTTGCCGCTGCGTCAGGCCGCCTGGCAGCACTACCTGGACTGGGCCACCGAGGCCTTCCGTCTGACCGCCAGCGGCGTGCGTGACGAAACGCAGATCCACACCCACATGTGCTACAGCGAGTTCAACGATGTGATTGAGTCCATCGCGGCGATGGATGCCGACGTGATCACCATCGAAACCTCGCGTTCGGACATGGAGTTGCTGGAGGCCTTCGAGAAGTTCGCCTACCCGAACGAAATCGGCCCGGGTGTATACGACATCCACTCGCCACGGGTGCCGGACAGCGCCGAGATGGCCAACCTGCTGCGCAAGGCGGCGCGGCGGATCCCGCTCGAACGTCTGTGGGTCAACCCCGATTGCGGCCTGAAAACCCGCGCCTGGCCGGAGACCGAGGCAGCGCTGGTGAATATGGTGGCGGCCGCCAGGCAGTTGCGGGCCGAGCTGGCCTGATTCCCCGGTAATCGCGGCTGAAGCCCCTCCCACAGCTAAGTGAGAGGGGCGTTCGCGACGCTCTGGGCAGCACCTTTGGTCACCGCCTGGGCAACCGTTCGTCCTCCTTCATCAAACTGTCACGCTTGTGTGGCAGCGCCGTCGAATGACTTTCATCAGACTCGAGTTTCAGTGGGGTTCTGCGTTTCTGGTGTTTTCATGCGTGCATTCATTTTCATGGCCGCGTTGCTTTGCGGTCTGCCGTCTTTTGCGGCCAATCGTTGCGACCTGTCCGAGCCGACCCGTTATGCGGATCTCGGTGAGGTGCGCCTGGCTTATCAAAGCATCGGCAACGAGCACGATCCGGCGCTGTTGTTGGTAATGGGGCTGGGCGGACAGTTGATCCACTGGCCTGACGAGGTAGTCGAGCGCCTGTGTCAGCAGGGTTTTCGCGTCGTGCGCTTCGACAATCGTGACGTCGGGCTGAGCACCTGGCGGCGACCGGCGCCAAGCATCAACCTGCCTTACGAGGTGCTGCGCTATCGCCTGGGCCTTTCGCTCGGTGCGCCTTATCACCTGCGCGACATGGCGGGCGATGCCCTGGGGTTGATGGATCGTCTGGGCGTCGACAACTTCCATGTACTGGGTGCGAGCATGGGCGGCATGATCGCCCAGCACCTGGCCGATCTGGCGCCGCAGCGCGTTCTCAGTCTGACGCTGGTGATGACCAGCTCGGGTGCTCAAGGACTGCCTGCACCCAGCGATGCGCTGGTGGCGCTGCTGGCAAGGCGCGAGGCGGGGAGTCGCGAGGCCGCTCTGCAGCAGCAGGCAGACTTGCTCGCGGCGCTCGGCAGCCCTGCGGTGCATGATGATCGTGCCTTGCTCTTGCATCAGGCCGAGCAGGCCTATGACCGTGCCTTCAATCCCGAAGGCGTGCAGCGACAGTTGTTGGCGATTCTTGCCGAGTCGAGTCGGGTCGAGCTGCTCAATCGCCTGAAAGTGCCGACGCTGGTGGTGCACGGCACGGCCGATCCGCTATTGCCGGTGATGCATGGCGTACACGTGGCGGCGCATATCAAGGGGGCGGAGCTCAAGTTGATTCCGGGCCTGGCGCATCGCTTTCAGGATGCCTTCAAGGAGCCTCTGCTGGCCGCGGTGTTGCCACATCTCGCGGCGCATCGGGGCGACTTGGGCCTGGCGCATCTGTAAGGGCGAGCGCTCACAGCTCCTGATTGTGCTTGATGGCTTCACGTCGCTGCAGATGGTCGATGTGCTCGCTGCTGTGGCGAAGCAGCTTGTTGGCCATGGTCATGCGCTCGATATAGCGGGTGATGCTCTGCTCGGCGTCATGGCGGGAGATAAAGGGGCCTTCCAGCGTGCCTTCGCGAGTGGCGAAGAAGTATTGGCCGTTGACGGCGCTCAGACGTGAACTGCGGTAATGCGTGCCCGGTTGGGGGTCGATATCGCGTTGGCCGAACATGGTGAGAGCTCCATCTGCAGGTTCTGGATAATCTGAGTCTACTGTGGCCAATGCGACGTGCTTGGCAAAACGACAGATGGTAGATTTTGGCAGCCTGTTAGCGTCTTTTAGCGGATTTTTTGAATTATTGGCGCCGGTCGGCTGGCGTCCTGTGGATGCTGAGCAGTACAGTTTCGCTCGGCAACCGGGCTGAACTGTTGCTGTGTAGGGGGGCATGCCTCTCCTAGAATGCTCTGCTGCGGTCGACATGCTCTGTTGGCCGCCTGCCAGAGGTTGCCATGCACATTTCTTCCGGCCGTTGGATGTACGGCCTGCTGCTCGCCCTGATCACCTCCGTGCTCTGGGGCATCCTGCCCATCAAGTTGAAAGAAGTTCTGCAGGTGATGGACCCGGTGACGGTCACCTGGTATCGCCTGGCCGTGTCCGGTTCTCTGCTGTTTGCCTATCTCGCTGCGAGTCGCCGGTTACCACGTTTTCGGCCGCTGGGACGCAAGGGCGGTTGGCTGCTGGCGCTGGCCATTGGCGGGCTGACGGCCAACTACGTGTTGTATCTGGTTGGGCTCAACCTGCTCAGCCCCGGTACCACGCAACTGGTGATCCAGGTGGCGCCGATCCTGCTGCTGATCAGCAGCCTGTTCGTCTTTCGCGAGCGCTTCAGCCTGGGCCAGGCGATTGGCCTGATGGTGATGCTGCTGGGCTTCGGCCTGTTCTTCAACCAGCGCCTGGGTGAGCTGCTGACCTCGCTGACCACCTATACCACCGGCGTGCTGACCGTGCTGGCGGCTGCCTTCGTCTGGACCTTCTACGGCCTGGCGCAGAAGCAACTGCTGACCTCGTGGAATTCGGTGCAGGTGATGATGGTCATCTACCTGGCGTGCGCGCTGCTGCTGACGCCCTGGGCGCAGCCAATGCAGGTACTGGAGTTGAGCCCGCTGCAGGGCTGGCTGCTGCTGGCCTGCTGCCTGAATACCCTGGTCGCCTACGGCGCTTTCGCCGAGGCACTGGCGCATTGGGAAGCTTCACGGGTCAGCGCGACCCTGGCGCTGACACCGCTGGTGACCTTCGTCTCCGTGGCCTTGGCCTCGACCTGGTGGCCGGACCACGTGCTGCCCGAGCAGGTCAACTGGATCGCCTACGCCGGCGCTGTGGTGGTGGTGCTTGGCTCGGCACTCACCGCGCTCGGCCCATCGTTGCTGGCCGCTTGGCGGGCGCGCAGGGCAGGGCGTTAATCCAGCGGCAGCTCGGTGGTGCGCTTGACCTCGCTCATGGCGATATGTGAGTGCGCCTCGTGCACATGCGGGCGCTGCAGCAGGTGGTCGCGCAGGAAGCGCTCGTAATCGGCGATGTCCTTGGCCACCACCTTGAGCAGGTAGTCCGAGCCGCCGGCCATGCTGTAGCACTCCAGCACCTGCGGGTAGCCGACCACGGCCCGCTCGAACTCATCCAGATTGCCGCGCCCGTGGGCCGACAGCTTGATGTCGACGAACACCGTGATACCAAACCCCAGACGCTTGTGGTTGAGCAGGGCGACCTTGCGCTCGATCAGCCCTTCTTCCTGCATACGATGAATACGCCGCCAGCAGGGCGATTGCGACAGCTCGACTTTCTCGGCTACCTCGGCGGCAGAGAGGTCGGCATCGTGTTGCAGCAGGCGGAGAATCCGCCGGTCGATGGGGCTGAGCTTGTCCTGCATGATTGTTTCCAATTTATTGTGATTGTTGGAAGGATCATGCGAAGTATCGCCTTCGATACTCGAAAATAGAAAGAAAAAAGCGGAACCCTCCGGTCATGCTTTAGGCAAATCCGTCGCAGCGATCCTGTGACCGGACTCAACGGAGCGTGTCTACCGTCGCGCTCCCTGTGCTCGCCATAACAATAAAAGGAGCGCTCCATGTCACTGGCCGAAATCCGCCTGGATGACAAATACCGCCTCGCTACTGGTCACCTCTATCTGACCGGCACTCAGGCGCTCACTCGCCTGCCCATGCTGCAGAAGCAGCGTGACGCCGCCTTCGGACTCAATACCGCCTGCTTCATCTCCGGCTATCGCGGCTCGCCTCTGGGCGGTCTGGACAAGAGTCTGTGGGGTGCGCGCGAGTACCTGAAGGAAAACCACATCCACTTCCAGCCCGGCGTCAACGAAGAGCTGGGCGCCACCGCAGTGTGGGGCAGCCAGCAGGCCAACCTGTTCCCCGGTGCGCGCTACGACGGCGTGTTCGCCATGTGGTACGGCAAGGGGCCGGGCGTCGACCGCAGTGGCGACGTGTTCAAGCACGGCAACTCGGCCGGCGTTTCCAAGCACGGCGGCGTATTGCTGCTGGCCGGTGACGATCATGGCTGCAAGTCCTCGACCATCGCCCACCAGAGCGAGCATGCGTTCATCGCCGCGTCGATCCCGGTGCTCAACCCGGCCAACGTCCAGGAAGTGCTGGACTACGGCATCATCGGCTGGGAGCTGTCGCGCTACAGCGGCTGCTGGGTAGCGCTGAAGACCATCGCCGAGAACGTCGACTCCTCGGCCGTGGTGGACGTCGATCCACTGCGTATCCAGATCAAGATCCCCGAGGATTTCCAACTGCCGGAAGACGGCGTGCACATCCGCTGGCCCGATCCGCCCCTGGCCCAGGAAAAGCGCCTCAACGTCTACAAGATCTACGCCGCGCGCGCCTTCGCCCTGGCCAACAACCTCAACCAGGTCAAGCTCGATTCGCCCAACCCGCGTCTGGGCATCATCACCACCGGCAAGTCCTACCTCGACGTGCGTCAGGCCCTGGATGACCTCGGCCTGGACGAGGCGCTGTGCGCCAAGGTCGGCTTGCGCGTGCTCAAGGTCGGCATGAGCTGGCCGCTGGAGCCGGTGTCGGTGCACCAGTTCGCCGAAGGCCTGGACGAAATTCTGGTGGTGGAAGAAAAACGCAGCATCATCGAAGACCAGCTCACCGGCCAGCTCTACAACTGGCCAGTGGGCAAGCGTCCGCGCGTGGTCGGCGAGTTCGACGAGCAGGGCAATTCTCTGTTGCCGAACCTGGGCGAGCTGACTCCGGCGATGATCGCCCGGGTGATTGCCAAGCGCCTGGCGCCGATCTACAGCAGCCCGACCATCGAAGAGCGCCTGGCCTTCCTCGATGCCAAGGAAAAGGCCCTGGCCGCGCCCAAGCACAAGACCGTGCGCACCCCGCATTTCTGCTCCGGCTGCCCGCACAACAGCTCGACCAAGGTGCCGGAAGGCAGCCGCGCTCTCGGCGGCATCGGCTGCCACTACATGACCCAGTGGATGGACCGCAGCACCGACACCTTCACCCAGATGGGCGGCGAGGGCGCGACCTGGATCGGCCAGGCGCCGTTCACCGATACGCCGCACGTGTTCCAGAACCTCGGCGACGGCACCTACTTCCACTCCGGCCATCTGGCCCTGCGTGCGGCCGTGGCCGCCGGGGTCAACATCACCTACAAGATCCTCTACAACGACGCGGTAGCCATGACTGGCGGCCAGCCCCTCGACGGCGAACTGCGTATCGACCAGCTCAGCCAGCAGGTGCATGCCGAGGGCGTCAAGCGCATCGCCCTGGTCAGCGACGAGCCGGACAAGTACCCGACCCGCGCCACCTTCGCGCCGGGCGTCACCTTCCATCACCGTCGCGAGCTGGACGCCGTGCAGCGCGAGCTGCGCGAGGTCAAAGGCTGCTCGGTGATCCTCTACGACCAGACCTGCGCCACCGAGAAACGCCGTCGGCGCAAGCGCGGCAAGCTGGTCGACCCGGCCAAGCGCGCCTTCATCAACCCTGCTGTGTGCGAGGGCTGTGGCGACTGCAGCGTCAAATCCAACTGCCTGTCGGTACTGCCGCTGGAAACCGAACTGGGGCGCAAGCGCGAGATCGACCAGAGTGCCTGCAACAAGGACTTCAGCTGCCTGGATGGTTTCTGCCCGAGCTTCGTCACCGTGCACGGCGGCGGCCTGCGCAAGCCCGAGGCCGTTGGCCTGAGCGCGCTGTTCATCGCCTTGCCGGAGCCTAAGCAACCGGCCCTGAGCCGCCCCTGGAACATCCTCCTGCCCGGCGTTGGCGGTAGCGGTGTGACCACCGTCGGGGCGCTGCTGGGCATGGCTGCGCATATCGAAGGCAAGGGTTGCACCGTGCTCGACCAGGCGGGCCTGGCGCAGAAGTTCGGCCCGGTGATCACCCACATTCGTATCGCCGCGCAGCAGAGCGACATCTACGCCGTGCGTATCGCCGCCGGGGAGACCGATCTGCTGCTGGGCTGCGACCTGGTGGTGTCGTCCAGTGAAGAGGCGTTGGCCAAGCTCAACGACAAGATTGCCCATGCGGTGATCAACAGCCATGAAGCGGCCACTGCCGAGTTCACTCGCAACCCGGACGCCCAAGTGCCCGGCGCTGCGATGCGCGAGGCGATCAGCGAGGCGGTGGGCGAGGGCAAGACCCGCTTCGTCGACGCCACCCGCCTGGCCACTCGCCTGCTCGGTGACAGCATCGCCACCAACCTGTTCATGCTCGGCTATGCATACCAAAAGGGACTGGTGCCGGTATCGGCCGAAGCGATCAACAAGGCCATCGAACTCAACGGCGTGGCTATCGAGCTAAACCAGCAGGCCTTCCTCTGGGGCCGTCGTGCTGCGCATGACCTGGCTGCGGTGGAAAAACTCGCCGCGCCCAAAGTGGTCGAAGCGCCGCATTGCAGCACCCTGGAGGAGATCATATCCGACCGTGTGCAGCGTCTGACCGCCTACCAGAACGCGGCCTATGCCGAACGCTACCGTGAGCTGGTCGAGCGTGTGCGCAAGGTCGACACCGATGCGCAGCAGCGCCTGAGCAAGGCCGTGGCCCGCTACTACTTCAAACTGCTGGCCTACAAGGATGAGTACGAAGTGGCGCGTCTGTACAGCGATGCGACCTTCCGCAAGCAGCTCGAGGCCCAGTTCGAAGGTGACTACCAACTGCAGTTCCACCTGGCGCCGAGCTGGCTGAGCAAGCCCGATGCGGCCACCGGCCAGCCACGCAAGCGCAGCTTCGGCCCCTGGATGCTCAAGGCGTTCGGCGTGCTGGCGCGCTTCAAGTTCTTGCGTGGCAGCGCGCTCGATCCGTTCGGTCACAGTGCCGAACGTCGCCTGGAGCGCGAGCTGATCGAGGAATACGAGGCCAACGTGGCCTACCTGCTCGCCGAGCTCAAGGCCGACAATTACCGCACCGCGGTGGCGCTGGCCGAGATTCCCGAGCAGATCCGCGGCTACGGTCACGTCAAGGAGGCGGCGCTGGCCAAGGCGCGCGAACAGGCGACGCAGCTCAAGGCACGCCTGACCGTCAGCGAGATCGCCGCCGTGCAGTTGTTCGAACCGGCTGCCTGAGCCTCAGACCTATCCCCTTTGCCACCCTCTCCCACGCGGGAGAGGGGCGGCCTTTTACGACCCGAAAACCGAGGTAACCCGATGTCCGTCTTCACTCACGTAGACTTCGATCAGCACGAACAGGTGGTCTATGGCCACGACAAGGCCAGCGGCCTGAAAGCCATCATCGCCATTCATGACAGCACCCTTGGCCCTGCGCTGGGCGGTTGCCGCATGTGGAACTACGCCAGTGACGAGGAAGCGCTGCGCGACGTGCTGCGTCTGTCGCGCGGCATGACCTACAAATCGGCCCTGGCACGCTTGCCGCTTGGTGGCGGCAAGGCCGTGATCATTGGCGACCCGCATAAAGGCAAGAGCGAGGCGCTGTTCCAGGCCATGGGTGATTTCGTCGACAGCCTGGGCGGGCGCTACGTCACCGCAGCGGATTCCGGCACCGGCGTGGCTGAGATGCGCATCATGGCCGAGCGCACTCGCCACGTGGCTGGCGCCGGGCAGCGTGAGGCATTCGGCGGTGGCAGCCGTGACGGTGATCCATCGCCTTCGACCGCCTATGGCGTGTTCATCGGCATTCAGGCGGCCGTGGCGCATCGCTTGGGGCGTCAGGATCTCAGCGGCGTTCGCGTGGCCATCCAGGGCGTGGGGCAGGTTGGTTTCGGCCTGGCCAAACTGCTCAAGGAGGCCGGTGCGCAGCTGTGGGTGACGGATATCGTCGAAGCCAATGTGCAGCGCGCCGTCAGCCAGCTTGGCGCTACTGCGGTCGGTCAGCATGAGATCTACCGTCTCGATGTGGACGTGTTCGCGCCGTGCGCGCTGGGCGCGATCATCAACCTGCAGACGCTGGAAGCCCTGCGCGCGCCGATCATCGCCGGTGCGGCCAACAACCAGCTGGCCGACGCCAGCCTGGCCGAGCTGCTGCGTCGCCGTGAGTGCCTGTACGCGCCGGACTACGCGATCAATGCCGGCGGCATCATCGATGTCTGCTACGAGCGCACCGGTGGCAGCGCCGCGCAGCTCAAGGCGCATATCGAAGGCATCGGCCCGACCCTGACGGAGATCTTCCAGCGCGCCGAACGCGAAGGCGCGACCACCACCGCGATTGCCGACCGCATGGCCCGCGAGCGCCTGCAAGGCGGGCTGTGACCTGCGTACCCTCGATGCGCGCCAATCACGGGGTGGGTCGACCACCCCTGCCTCCTGACTTTTCACAACAACAAGAGGGCCAGTCCCAATGAGTCAAGACAGCATCGCTTCCGGCGCCATCGCCGGCGCTTCCAGCAACAGCGCTGGGCGCGGCTTGTGGTCGTCGCGCTGGGTGTTCTTCCTTGCTGCCACTGGTTCGGCCGTCGGCCTGGGCAATATCTGGAAGTTCCCCTATATCACCGGGCAGAACGGCGGCGGCGCTTTCGTCCTGGTCTACCTGGCGTGCATCCTGGCCATCGGTATTCCGCTGCTGATGACCGAAGTGATGATCGGCCGTCGTGGCCGTGCCAATCCAGAGGGGGCTATCGCCGCTCTGGCCAGGGAAGCGCGGGCCAGCCGGCACTGGCGCTGGCTGGGCACCCTGGTGGTGCTGACCGGCTTTCTGATCCTGAGCTTCTATACGGTGATCGCCGGCTGGGCCGTGGCCTATACACCCACGGCCATGAGCGGTGGCTTCAGTGGTTTGAACGGGGAGAGCAGCGGGGCGTTGTTCGGCGCCATGCTGGCAAACCCCTGGAAGCTGGCCGGCTACGGCACGCTGGTGTTGCTGCTGACATTGGCTATCGTCGCCTTCGGCGTGCGTGGCGGGCTGGAGCGCTCATTGCGCTTTCTGATGCCGGGGCTGTTCGTGCTGCTTCTGGTGCTGGTGGGCTACGCGGCCACCACCGGGCACTTCATGCAGGCGGTGCATTTCCTCTTCGATGCCGACTTCAGCAAGCTCAGCGGACAGGGCGTGCTGGTGGCGCTGGGGCATGCCTTCTTCACCCTGAGCCTGGCCAGCGGTGCGATGATGGCGTACGGCTCCTACCTGCCGGCGGGGACCTCGATCGCCAGAACCGCGCTGATGGTGGCGCTGGCCGATACCGGTGTGGCGCTGCTGGCGGGGCTGGCGATCTTCCCGCTGGTATTCGCCAACGGCCTGGAGCCAGGCGCGGGGCCGGGGTTGATCTTCGTCACCCTGCCGATTGCCTTCGGCCAGATGCCGCTGGGGCAGATGATCGGGGGGCTGTTCTTCATCATGCTGGCAATTGCCGCATTGACCTCGGCGATTTCCCTGAGCGAGCCGACCATCGCCTGGCTGACCGAGAAGTTCGGCATCAGCCGTCTCAAGGCGGTGCTGGCCAGCGGTATTACGCTCTGGTTGCTGAGCCTGGGCACGGTCCTGTCGTTCAACGCCTGGAGCGAGGTGACTCTGCTGGGCAAGACCTTCTTCGACAGCCTGGACTTTCTCACCACCAACCTGTTGATGCCGCTGGGAGGCCTGGCCACCGTGCTGTTCGCGGGCTGGGCACTGAGCCGCAAGCTGGTCCAGGAATCCATCGGCATCGACCAGCCACAGCTGTTCGCGCTGTGGTGGCAGGCGCTGCGCGTGGTCACGCCGCTGGGGATTCTGGTGGTATTCCTGCACAGCCTCGGGTTGTTCTGATTGAGTATGCCTCCACCCTGCGCCGAGCCGGTGTGGGGTGGGGTTGTCGCTTGAGACATTACCGGATAGGCGGCTCTACGGCATGACAAAACCGCGTGACGCCGCTAAGATGCGCGCGGTCTTGGCGACACCACTCGCTGGGCCAGGTCCCCTTAGTTCAACGGATAGAATAAGCCCCTCCTAAGGGCTAGATGCTGGTTCGATTCCAGCAGGGGACGCCATCTTCATCCTCTTCGATCTGGCGTGTTTCTCCGCACTTTCCTCTGCTTCATCACGGCCGGCCTTTACTGGCTTGCTATATTTCCCCGTGGTCATCCTGCAGCGATCCCGCCGCTATCGGACGTGTTTCAGGCGTCTGATATCGCACTTCTGAATACTTCGTTTCACGCCCGTTGAAAGCCTGCGGGACTTCTGAATCGCGGGTTTGGTTCCTCCAATTCCTATTCGCTGCGTTCTCTGAAATGCCGTGATAGGACGTGCGTCTCATTATAAGTATTTGTTCTTATACGCTGTTGCAAATCATTATCATGCAGGTCTAGTATTCGGTCACTTTCATCCGGACTGATGAGGCGCAACGTGACCACGGAATTGCCCTACGACTTCATTGCCATAGGCCTGGGGCCTTTCAATCTCGGGCTGGCATGCCTGGCGGAGCCTCTGGGGAGCCGCAGCCTGTTTCTCGACAGAAAGGCCGAATTCAGCTGGCACCCCGGCATGCTGCTGGACGGCACCACGCTACAGAATCCCTTCCTCGCCGATCTGGTCTCGATGGCCGATCCCACCAGTCGTTTCAGCTACCTCAACTACTGCAAGCAGCAAGGCCGCTTGTACAACTACTACATCCGCGAGAACTGGTACCTGTCGCGCCAGGAGTTCGACCGCTACTGCAAGTGGGCGGCGGCTCAGTTGGACAATCTGCGCTATCAGCATGAAGTGCAGGAGGTCTGGTACGACGCCTCGCTGCCTGGCTATGTGCTGGCCGGGGTGCGTGGCGATACCGGCGAAGGTTTCCAGTACAGCTGCCGCAAGCTGGTGATCGGTATCGGCGGCGTGCCGCACATCCCCACCTGCTGTAGCCCGGGCGATGCCCGCCAGGCGGTGCATACCTCGGCTTACCTGGGCAGCAAGGAGACACTGCAGCGTTGCCGCAGCATTACCGTGATCGGCAGTGGGCAGAGTGGCGCCGAGGTCTTTCAGGATCTGCTGGAGCAGGCGCCGCAGCATGGCTACCAGTTGAACTGGGTGACCCGTGCGCCGCGGTTCTTCCAGATGGAGAACGCCAAGCTCACCCTCGAGTTGATCACGCCGGACTACGGTCGCTACTTCTACGGCCTTGGCGACGGGGTCAAGCAGCAGATCCTCGATGACCAGCGCAGTATCTACAACGGCATCAATCAATCGCTGATCGAACGCATCTACCAGATCCTGGACGAGCGTCAGCAGCAGGGCCTTGCCGGTGTCAGGCTGCTGCCCAGCCTGGCGTTGCAGCAATGTCGGCGAGACGCTGCCAGCGGGCAGTGGCAACTGGAGTTTCAGCACGCTCAGACGGGCGCGCGTTATGGCCATTCGACCGACGGGCTGGTGTTCGCCACCGGCTATCGCTACCAGCTGCCAAGTTTCATCGAAGGCATTCGCCAGCGGATTCGCTGGGATGCACAAGGGCGTTACGCGCCATCGCCGAACTGGGCGGTGGATCATCAGAATAGTGAGATCTATGTGCAGAACGTTGGCTTGCACAGCCACGGCCTGACCAACCCCGATCTTGGTCTGGCCTGCTGGCGCAATGGTCGCTTGCTCAATGAGCTGACCGGGCGTGATGCGTATCCCTGCGAGGCGCGCACCACCTACCAGGATTTCCAGCCGCCGGCTGACTGCGGTTTCGTCGCGCTCGGGCAGGGGAGCGCCTCTGCATGAACCTGCGCACCACCATTCTGATCATGTCGGGCTTCGGCGTGATCAGCGATTCGATTCTGATCGCCTTCTACCCGCAGTTCTTCGAAACCCGCTACGGCGTGACCAGCCCGGTACACGTGGGGGCCTATATCGCTGCCATCTCGATTGCGGTGATGTGCATGTTGCCGGTCTGGGCGCGGGTGGCCAGGCGCATCGAGACCATGCACCTGCTGCTCTACACCCAGGGCGCGGCGGCGCTGTTCTGCCTGGCCTCGATCTGGGCGCCGAGCGTGGAGAGCTACTGGGTACTGAGCCTGATGATGTTCATGACCAAGGCCAGCTACCTGCTGATGTTTCCCTACCTGATGCGTCTGGAAGAGCCGCAGAATCACAGCCTGGTGATCGGCCTGCTGTCGGTGGTCATCCATATCGGCGCGATCTTCGGCGCAGCCGTCGGTGGCATGGCGCTGGAGCATTACGGGCCGAGCTTCTGCATTGCCCTGATGGCGGCCGGGGACCTGGCGCAGATGGCGCTGTGTCTCTATCTGATCCGCACGGGAAGGGTGGTCAAGGTGCTCAGCCGCGAGGAGAAGAGCGGCCAGGCACCGGTGCCGCGGCGCAGCCCGCAGGCGTTGTCGGCGCTGCTCAAGCTGTGCCTGCTGATGTTTCTCTTCGACTTCAGCGCCTACCTGGTGCGGCCGTTCTTCACCCTGTACTGGGAGGCGCGCACGGGGCTGCACGAGCCGCTGCTGACCGGCCTGGTGTTCGCCATTCCCGGCATCGTCGCGTTGCTCGCGCTACTGCTCAAACACCTGGTCGTGCAGCAACCGCGCTGGGTCGATCACACCCTGTTCAATCTGCTGCTCGGTGCCTTGGGGCTGGCACTGCAGGCCAGCGAGTCGCTGGAGCTGATCATCATTGGCCGCTGCCTGTATGGCTGGGCGCTGTATCAGGTGATCGTCAAGCTCGAGGTCACCCTGTTCAAGGTCAGCACGCCGGATGCCTATGCCCGCGACTTTGGCGTCACCAACTTCTTCCAGAACCTCGGCGTGCTGCTGTCTTCGTTCGGCGCCGGGTTCCTGGTCAACCTGGTCGGTATTCCGCTGACCTTCGTCATCGCTGCGGCAGGCCTGCTGCTGACGGCGATCATCGACCGCGGCTGGTTCGGCGTAGACCGCCGGCACGCCGCTCAGGGAGAACTCTGCCATGCCAACTGAAGCCATTGCGCTGAGCCAGCCAAGGGCGCAGCTCGACCCGCATTTCACCTTGCGTCCGCTGCGTCTCGACGAGGACGTCGCGGTGATCAACCCCTGGTACCAGATGGATTACGCCCACTACTGGAACATGCAGGACATGACCCTGGAGGCGACCCGCGACTTCTACGCCGACGCCCTGGGCAGCGGCCATATGCGTGCCTTCATGGGTTTCTACCGTGGCGCGCCGGCCTTCGTCATGGAGTGCTACGACCCCCGGCACGACCCGCTCGGCAAGCGCTATGCGGTGCAGCCTGGTGATCTCGGCATGCACTTTTTCGTCGGCCCGAGCACCCAGCCGATTCGCCACTTCACCCGTGACGTGCTGCGCGCGGTGATGGCCTTTCTCTTCGACGAACTCGGTGCGCGCCGCGTGGTGGTGGAGCCGGACATTCGCAATCACAAGGTGCATCGCCTCAATCGCCTGGTCGGCTTCGTCGAGCAGGGGCCAGTCGAGCTGCCTGCCAAGACCGCACTGCTGGCGTTCTGTACGCCCGCTGATTTTTTCCAATCACTTGAAGGATCAAGCCCGCTATGACTTCTCCTCGTCTGGATCATCCCGCCTCGGTCGTCGCCCATCTGACCCCCGAGCTGTGGCACAAGGTCAACCGCCTGTTGGTGCGCAAGGCCATCGCCGAATACGCCCATGAGCAGCTGTTCAGCCCGCAGTTGCTGGGTGCGTCCGAACGCGAAGGCTGGCAGCGCTACGAGCTGGCGGCCGACACCGAGGGCTGCGTGTATCGCTTCGAAGCGCGCACCATGGCCCTGCGTCATTGGCATATCGAGCCGGCCAGCATCGAACGCCTGCTTGATGGCCAGCCGCAGGCGCTCGATGCGCTGACCTTCGTCATCGACTTCAAGCGTACGCTGGGCATTCCGGCGGACAAGCTGCCGGTGTATCTGGATGAAATCAGCAGCACGCTCTACGGCGCAGCCTTCAAGCACGGCGAGCGCGCACTGAGCAGCGCCGAGCTGGCCGACGCCGACTACCAGACTATCGAGGCGGCGATGATCGAGGGCCACCCAGGCTTCGTCGCCAACAACGGTCGCCTGGGCTTCAACGCCTTCGACTACCACGCCTACGCCCCGGAAACCGGCTCGCGCTTCGCCATCATCTGGCTTGCTGTGCACCGCGACAACGCGCACTTCGCCGCCGTACCTGGGCTGGATCACGAACAATTGCTGCGTGAGGAACTGGGCGAGGCGCAGCTGCAGGCCTACCGCCAGCAATTGCACGAGCAGGGGCTGAATGCCGATGACTACCTGCTGATGCCGACCCATCCCTGGCAGTGGTTCAGCAGGCTGAGCCTGATGTTCGCCGCCGACATCGCCCAGCGCAAAATCGTGCCGCTGGGGCGTAGCAGCGACGAGTACGTCGCTCAGCAGTCGCTGCGTACCTACTACAACATGTCGCAGCCGCAACGCTGCTATGTGAAGACCTCGCTGTCGATCCTCAACATGGGTTTCATGCGCGGCCTGTCGCCGTACTACATGGCCGGCACGCCGGCGATCAACGCCTATCTGGGCCAGTTGATCAGCAGCGACCCGGTGCTGCGTGAATACGGTTTCAGCATCCTGCGCGAAGTCGCCTCCGTGGGTTATCGCAACCGCTACTACGAGGCGGCGCTGGAGACCGACAGCCCGTACAAGAAGATGCTCTCAGCGCTGTGGCGGGAGAGCCCCGCTAGCCGCCTGAAAAGCGGCGAACGGCTGATGACCATGGCCGCGCTGTTGCACCTCGACCCACAGGGCCAGGCCCTGCTACCCGAGCTGATCCGCCGTTCCGGGCTGGCGCCGCGGGCCTGGATGCGTCGTTACATGGATGCCTTCCTGCGACCGCTGATGCACTGCTTCTATGCGCACCACCTGGTGTTCATGCCGCATGGCGAGAACCTGATTCTGGTGCTCGACGGCCACGTGCCGGTGCGCGCGATCATGAAGGACATCGCCGAGGAGTCGGCGATTCTCGACAAGGACGCGCAAATGCCGCCGGGCCTGGAGCGCTTGGCCGTGGACGTGCCGGAGGACTACAAGATTCTCGGCATCTTCATCGACGTGTTCGACGGCGTGTTCCGCCATATGAGCCAGATTCTCGAAGAGAACCAGTGCATGAGCGAGACCGAATTCTGGCGCGGTGTCGCCGAGTCGGTGATCGACTATCAGCACGCGCACCCGGAGCTGGCCGAGCGCTTCACGCGCTACGACTTCTTCGCGCCGAGCTTCCTGCATTCGTGCCTGAACCGCCTGCAACTGAAGAACAACCTGCAGATGGTCGACCTGGCGAACCCGGCGGGCAGCCTGATCATGGCCGAGCCGCTGGCCAACCCAGTCGCACCGTTCGCACCTCGTGTCGAGCACGAGCCAGCGCCGCGGCGTATCGCCGAGCTGCAGCGCTAGCTGCCTGCCCCGTCAGGCGGTGCCTGGCGGGGCAACGACTTCCATGGTCCGGATTGGGCCATAGCCCAGAGCCTGAGGCGTTGGCGCGTCTACGCGGGCGGGATCGGTGCAGGCCGGTTTCAGCTCGCGACTGCCAGCCAGCCTCGAGTTCGCTGCAAGGAGCCAAGCATGTACAACCCCAGTCGTACCGCTCAGTTTGCCGCCACGCCCTACGATTTTCGCGCCACCGAGCCGCAGCTGCCGATTCATAGCTACTGCGACCCGGCGATCTACGAATGCGAGCAGGAGCTGATCTTCCGCCACTGCGCCAACTACATCGGCCACGAGAAGATGGTGCCCGAGCTGGGCGACTGGTACGCGCTGCCGCACGAGGAGCACAGCCGCATCCTGGTGCGTAACGAACATGGCGTGGAGTTGCTCTCCAACGTGTGTCGTCACCGTCAGGCACTGATGCTCGGCGACTTCAGCCCGGGCAGCGATGCCAGCACCGTGCGCCGTGGCAATCTGCGCGCCACCGGCAATCGCATCATGTGCCCGCTGCACGCCTGGACGTACGACACCAGCGGGCTGATCGTCGGTGCGCCGAAGTTTCCGCAAAAGCCCTGCCGCAACCTGCCGCGCTACCCCCTGCACAACGTTGCCGGCTTTCTCTTCGAGGGGCCGCGTGACCCGGTTGCCGACATCGGCGCGTTGTTCCGCCGCCCGGACATGGACTTCTCCGACTACCAGCTCGACCACGTCGAGATGCACCCGTGCAAGTGCAACTGGAAGACCTTCATCGAGATCTACAACGACGACTACCACATCGCCTCTTTCCATCCCGGCCTGCGCCGCTACGTGCGCAGCGAGGGGCTGCAGTGGGACTACGGCGACTGGTACAGCCTGCAGCGCATCAACGTGAACCCCAACCTGGCGCGTGCCGGCACCGATACCTACCGCGCCTGGCATGAAGGCCTGATGGCCGTGCATGGCGATGCCGCGCCGGATTTCGGTGCGATCTGGGCCAGCTACTACCCGACTCACATGATCGAGGTGTTCCCCCACGCCCTGGTGCTTTCCACCGTTTACCCCAAGGGCGTGCACGAGTGCCTCAACGTCGTCGAGTTCTATTACCCGCAGGCGCTGTGCGAAGGCAATCGCGAGCTGGTCGAGGCGCACCGCGCTGCCTACATGGAAACCGCCATCGAGGACGACGAGATCGCCGAGCGAACCGATGCCGGCCGGCGTGCGCTGTATCAGCGTGGCGTCGATGACAGTGGCCCGTACCAGATACCGCTGGAGGAGGGCATGCAGCACTTCCACGGCTGGTATCGCCAGGTGATGGGCCAGGCCCTGGCTGCCGAGCGCCGCTAAGGCGCGCGTATCGGCCCGACATGGAGGTTGCCGCAATGAGCTGATGTCCCCTTGCGTTGTGCCCACGCCTTATCCAACTCAACCAAGAAAAAGTGTCTGCCCATGAAATCGATGTATCACTCACAACACCCGGCGCGCTTGCGCGCTACCTGCAGCTCTCGCGTACTGGCCATGGCCCTGTGCCTGGCGCCGCTGGCCTGGCCGGTGGTGGCCGCCGCAGCCGAGGAAGAAGGCGAGGCGCTGGTGCTGCAGCCGGTCAGCGTTACCGGCGTCAACCAGGCGCCGCCGGTCGTCACCGAGCAGAGCGATTCCTACACCCTGGGTCGCAGCGGCACGGCGACCAAGCTCGACCTGACGCCGCGGCAAACGCCGCAAACCATCACCAGCGTTAACCGTCAGCAACTCGATGACTTCAAGCTCGGCAGCGCCAACGATGCCCTGCAGGCTGCGGGCATCGGCGTGCAGCGGGTCGAGACCGATCGCACCTACTTCACCGCGCGTGGCCTGGACGTGAACAACTTCCAGATCGATGGCATCGGTGTGCCGTTCTCTTCTGAAGAGCAGATGGGCGACATCGATACCTTCCTCTACGACCGTATCGAGATTCTCAAGGGCGCCAACGGTCTGACTTCCAACCCCGGTAACCCGTCGGCGACGATCAACTTCGTGCGCAAGCGCCCGACCCGCGAAACCCAGGCGCAGCTGGGCTTCAGTTATGGCTCCTGGCAGACCCGGCGCCTGGAGGCCGATGTGTCCGGCTCGCTCAACGACAGCGGCACGCTGCGCGGGCGCGCCCTGGTCGCCGGGCAGGAGGGCAACTCCTACCTGGATCGCTACCAGCCGAGCAAGACGCTGTTCTCCGGCATTCTGGAGGCCGACCTGACCGACAGCAGCACCGCGACCATCGGCTACTCCAAACAGCGCAACCGCCCGGAAGGCATCATGTGGAGCGCGCTATCGCTGTACTACACCAACGGCTCCAAGGTGCATTACGACCGCTCGCACAATACCGCGCCGGACTGGAGCTACTGGGATACCGATGACGAACAGACCTTCGCCGAGCTGAAAACCGATTGGGGTGGCGGCTGGCAGACCCAGGTGACCCTCAACTACCGCGAGATCGGCTCCGACGCCGAAATGCTCATGGCCGGCGGCGTGCCGGATGCAAGCACGGGACTGGGACTGACCACCTATGCGTCGAAGTTCGACCGTACCGAGCGCCAACTGCTGGGCGATGCCTCGGTCAAGGGGCCGTTCGAGCTGTTCGGTCGAACCCATGAGGTGGTGCTGGGCAGCAACTGGTCGCGCACCCGCGCGCACTGGACCTCCAGCGACGATGCTGCGGGGGTGGCGCTGCCACCGGTATGGGATTACGACGGCAACTATCCGCGACCGGACTTTGCCAATGTCACCAGCTGGGCCGACTACACCACCTACCGCCGCAGCTATTACGCGGCCGGACATTTCGCGCTGAGCGACCAGCTCAAGCTGATCACCGGGGTCAACCACAGCAACCTCAAGAGCAGCGGCGAACGTGTCGGTGAAGGCCATCAGTACGACAAGAGCAAGTCCACGCCCTATGTCGGCCTGACCTACGACCTCAACGACAACTACTCGCTGTATACCAGCTACACCGAGATCTTCAGCCCGCAGCACCAGGTCGATCGCAACCATGCCTTGCTCGAGCCGATCGAGGGCAACAACATCGAGGGCGGAATCAAGGGCGAGTGGTTCGACCGCCGCCTCAATGCCAGCTTCGCCCTGTTCCGTACCAAGCAGGACAACACCCCCGAGTACGCCGGCTTCGATAGCGTTGAGGGTTTCTCCTATTACCAGGGCGTGGACACCAAGGTCGAAGGCTATGAAATGACCCTGGCCGGGCAGCTGACGCCAGGCTGGGAAGCCAGTGCCGGCCTGACTCATCTGTTCTCGATTCGCGATGGTGACGGCAGCAGCACGCGCACCTTCATTCCGCAGAACACCCTTTACCTGGCCACCACCTATCAGGTGCCGCAGGTACAGGGCTTGAAGGTGGGCGGCAGCGTCAACTGGCAGAGCGAGATCTTCCGTGAGCAGGGCACTTCGACCACCGGCGAGACCATCGTCAGTCGCCAGGGCTCCTACGCCGTGGTCAATGCGCTGGCCAGCTACGACATCGACCCGCACTTCAATGTCTCGCTCAACGTCAACAACCTGTTCGACCGCAAGTACCTGACCAGCCTGTACTGGGCGCAGTCCTACTATGCACCGTCGCGCAATGCGATGCTGAGTCTGAGCTGGAAGTACTGATCCCGCCCCAGCCCCGCCTGATCACAGGCGGGGCTTTCTATTGCGCCGGCAGTTTCAGCAGCGCTTCGCTGATCGCTTCGGCCAGATACTCAACGCTGAACACGCCGCCATGAGTCCAGGTCGAACGCATGCTGGTCAGGCGCTGCTGGCGCACGAACGGCATGGCCTGCCACAGGCGGGTGGTGAACAGGCGCTCCTGCTGGGCGAAGGGCTCGATATAGATCACCACGCCATCCTCTATCGTGCCGAGCTGGGTGACCGGCGCCTGGATATTGCCCCAGCGGCTGACTGGCACTGCTTGTGCCGGCTGCAGGCCGAGCAAGGACATGGCGTGCTGCGGCAGTGAATTGGGGCCGAAGATGTACACCTGGGTGGCCGATGCGAAACGGATAAGGGTGACCTTGGGCAACTCACCGCCGAAGTGTTCCAGCAGGTGTTGGCGCAACTCGCCGATGCGCTGTTCCATCTGCTGCAGGCGCTCGTGCGCCAGATCACTGCGCTGCAGGCGTGCGGCCAGGTCCAGGTAGTTGTCGCGCTGCAGTTGCAGGTTGTCCTGCTGCTGGGTGAAGTCACCGTAGCTGAGCACCGGCGCAATGCGCTCCAGCGGTTGGCGCATGTCCTCCAGCAGGGGCGTGATCAGGATCAGCTCGGGGTGCAGCTGTGCCAGCCGCTCCAGGTTCGGTTCGGTACGACTGCCGGCGTTGAGCACCTCGGCGGGTAGCGTCGGATGCACCACCCAATCGCGGTAATCCGCGGCGTCGGCCACGGTGAGCGGGGTGATGCCCAGTTGCAGCAGGTGTTCGGCAGGCTCCCAGCTCAGCGCGGCAATACGTGGTTCGGCCGGCTCAGCCAGTGGCAGCCAGCAGAACAGGAGCAGGCAGAGCAGCATCGTGCAGCGCTTCATGCCAGGCGCCTGCGCAGCAACAAGAAGATGAAGTAGCTGCCGCAGAGGATCGAGGCGACGATGCCCAGCGGGATCTGCAGGGGAAAGATCAGGTTGCGGCCGATGAGGTCGGCCAGCAGCATCAGCAAGCAGCCAAGTAGCGCCGCCAGCGGCAGTTGCTGCTGGATGCGCCGAGCACCGAGGGTGACGGCCATGTGCGGGGCGAGCAGACCGAGAAAGCTCACCGGGCCGACCAGGCTGGTCACCAGGGCGCAGAGCAGCGACACCAGCAACAGCAGGACCAAGCGCGTTGCCGGTACATCCAGGCCGCGTCCATGGGCGATGCCGTCGCCTGCCGAGAGCAGATCCAGCGCGCGTTGCCAGAACAGGCTGAGGCCGATCAGCAGGCTTACCCCCGAACCCAGCGCGATGGCTTGCAGGCCGCTGACCCGATAGGTTGAACCGGCTAGCCAGCCGAGCAATGCCAGGGAATCCGAAGAGCCCTGACTGAGGGCCAATTGCAGAGCGGTATTGAGCAGAGCCGCCAGGGCCATGCCGACCAGTACCATTAGCGCTGGCGAGTACTTCTGTTTGCGCCCTAGCAGCAATAACGTCGCCAGCACCAGCAGGCAGCCGATGAAGGCGGCAATCGGTGCCAGCAGCCAGAATAGCGCCTGACCGAACAGCAGCAGACTGATCATCACCGCCAGTGCTGCACCGGCGCTGAGGCCGAGAATGTCGGGGCTGGCCAGCGGATTGTGCAGCAGGCGTTGCAGCAGCACACCGGCAACGGCCAGCCCAGTGCCAGCGGCTGCCGCACTGAGCAGTCGCGGCCAACGCAGCGACCACAGGACGTCCGATGGCCAGGCCAGTTGCCAACCCTGTGACGCGTATTGCAGGCACAGGCCAAACAGCGCTGTGAGCACCGTGGCCAACGTCAGCAGCCACCATGTACGAACCTTGCAGCAGTCGCGACCTTGGGGCAGGGCCAGCGCTTGCCGATCTTGCGCAGCGCCCTGGCGACGGGCAAGCCAGAGCAGGGCTGGCGCGCCGATCAGGGCGGCGACGGCGCCCGTTGGTATCTGCTCACTCAACCAGTGACTGAGTAGCAGCGCCATGGCATCGCTGGTCAACAGCACCCACATGCCCAGCAGTGCGCTGTAGACCAGCTCGTCACGGGCCGTGCGGGCGCCACACAGACGCGCCAGGTTGGGTGCCACCAGGCCGATGAAGCCGATCAGACCCACGGCGGTAATGGCTGCGGCGGTCATCCACAACGAGGCAAGAAACAGCATCAGTAGCGCCGGCCACAGGTTCAGACCGCGCCCCTGAGCGGCGGTGCCGCCCAGCTTGAGCAAGGTCAGCACGCGCGGGGCAAGCCACAGTAGTAGCAGCCCGGGCAACAACTTGGGCCAGAGCCAATGAACCCAGGACCAGTCGATCTGACCCATGTCGCCTGCGCCCCAGATGAACAGGCCGCGTGTCTGTTGCTGGTTGAGTATCAGCACAGCGATGGCCAGTGCGCCCAGTAGCAGGTTCATCGCCATGCCGGCGAGTATCACTGGCAAGCCGGCGATACCGTCGCGTCCGGCAATCAGCAACACCAGCCCGACGCTCAGCAGTGCACCGGCCAGCGCCGCCCAATGGCCATGTTCGGCAGCAAGAGCAGGGAAGGCCAGGCTGGCGGCCAGCAAGCCGAGCCAGGCGCCGGAGGCAGCGCCGAGGGTCATGGGTGATACCAGGCGGTTCTGCGTCAGTTGTTGCAACAGGCTGCCGGATAGCCCCAGCGCCGCGCCCACCAGCAGCGTCATCACCAGGCGTGGCAGGCTGGCCAGGTGAAATTGCAGAGCGGCGAAGCTGTCGCCTTCGGGGACAGTCAGCGTCCAGTGGTCCAGGCTGATATTGAGGTGCAGCAAGGCGATGATCAGCAGGCCGAGTAACGCCAGGCCGTAGCGGCAAGCGCCTGCTTTCAGTGGGCGCCAACTGTCGACCAGGCTCGGTGCGCTGTGCATCTCAGCCAAACCCGGGCGACCCGTTGATTCGAAGTGGATTGTGCGTTGCGTAGCACGCGCACATCAGCAGACCAGCTCCTCGCGAAAGCGCTGCAAGCGCTCGGCAGGTTTCAACCTCGGGCAGCCGGCACAGGGCTCGCCGTCGGCGCGGCGAAAATGTTGGCAGCAGGCGTTGCGTCCCAGCGCCAGGCACTGGCTGCCATCTTCGAGACTTACCTCGATCAGTGGACTCTTGCCAGGGAAGCCCAGCGCCTGCAGCCAGCGGTCTTCCAGCTCGCGCAGCTGGCCATTGCTCATGCCCTGGTGGCGTTGCAGCAAAAGCAATGCAGCACGGGCGCAGTCGGCAATCAGCAGGCGCGCCAGTTTGGGGTAGATGTTGAAGACACCGTTGAACTCCTCCAGCTGACGTTCCAGCAGGTTCATCAGTCGTTCAGCGGCGTTCTCGACAAGATTTCTGTCACCGCTACGCAGTGGGCAATCGGGCGGCAGGTTGAAGCCTCCGACGAAGCCCTGCCGGATCGATTGCCCCATGCGTTTCAGACAGGGTACGCGGTGTTCCAGGTGAGCGGCCAACAGGCTGAGGTAGATGGGTTGCCAGATCAACAAGGTCCAGCAACGGGTGGACCAGTAGTGTCGCCCCGCCTCGGGATGGGCTTGCTGCCAGTAGTCGTGCAGCGCGGCGATACGCTCCTGATTGCCTTGACCGCCACACAGCAACTGGTCGCTGCGTACTGGCGCCACGTTGCCATTCAGGCCTGGCAGGCAGAGGGAGACGGACTTGAGCAGGGCGTCGAGGTCGGTAGCAGGATGCATGGCGATTGAACCCGGAAGCTTCGCGAATAGAACGCGTCGGCAGAGCGACCGGGGCAATCTAGCAATCAAACGCTAATAATACAAATTATCATTTGCGTGTCTGAGTGTTTCAGCCACAAAAAAGGCCCACGCGAGGTGGGCCTTGCTATCAAAGCGCCGAGCTTCAGCTGTCCTGACGCTCTTGTGCCATGCAGGCCGCTGCGGTGAACAGTACGTCGGTGGAGGAGTTCAGTGCAGTTTCCGCCGAGTCCTGAACGATGCCGATGATGAAACCGATGGCGACGATCTGCATGGCCACGTCATTGGGGATGCCGAACAGGCTGCAGGCCAGCGGGATCAGCAGCAGCGAGCCGCCGGCGACACCGGATGCGCCGCAGGCACTGATCGAGGCCAGCACGCTCAGCAGCAGGGCGGTGGGTAGATCGACGGGGATGCCCAGGGTGTGCACTGCAGCCATGGTCAGCACGGTGATGGTGATGGCGGCACCGGCCATGTTGATGGTGGCGCCCAGCGGAATGGAGACCGAGTAGGTTTCTTCGTGCAGGCCCAGGCGCTGGCTCAGTTGCAGGTTGACCGGAATGTTGGCGGCCGAGCTACGGGTGAAGAAAGCGGTGATGCCGCTTTCGCGCAGGCAGGTGAACACCAGCGGGTAGGGGTTGCGACGGATCTTCCAGTACACCAGCGCCGGGTTGACCACCAGGGCCACCAGCAGCATGCAGCCGACCAGCACCACCAGCAGGTGCAGATAACCGAGCAGGGCGTCGAAGCCGGATTCGGCGAGGGTGGCGGCGACCAGGCCGAAGATCCCCAGCGGCGCCAGGCGGATCACCAGCTTGACGATGGCAGTCACACCGTTGGACAGTTCGCCCAGCAGTTGTTTGCTACCGGCGCTGGCATGGCGGAAGGCGAAGCCGAGGCCGATAGCCCAGGCCAGGATACCGATGAAGTTACCATTCAGCAGGGCATTGACCGGGTTGTCGACCACGTTCATCAGCAGCGTCTTGAGCACCTCGCCGATGCCGCCGGGGGGCGTCAGTTCAGCAGCCTGGCTGCTCAGTACCAGCGACGACGGGAAGGCGAAGCTGGCCACCACCGCGACCAGGGCGGCGCTGAAGGTGCCGAGCAGGTACATCAGCAGGATCGGGCGGATATGCGTCTGTTGGCCTTGCTGGTGGTTGGCGATGGACGACATCACCAGGATGAACACCAGTACCGGGGCGACGGCCTTGAGCGCCGAGACGAACACGTTACCGATGAAGCCGACGGACAGTGCTGCCTGCGGGGCGATTACGGCCAGAGCGATACCTGCCAGCAGGCCGATGATGATCTGCGTCACCAGGCTGGTGCGGTTGAGTAGCTGCAGGGCAGGGTGAAGGGCTTGGGACATCGCGAGTTCTCTGGTTGCTGGGCGCGTTGCAAGTGGCGTCGGGCCTGGTTCGAGAGGTTTTTCGGTAGTGCCATGGAGAGCAGGCCGAAAAAATAGCGCGCGACTCTAGCACAGCCGGATCGGGGTTCGTGCGCTGGGCGGGCATCTGGACGACAGGGCGCAAGCCCATGTCGCATCTCTACAAGGCTTGTCTGCCGGCTCTGCCAGGTAGTTGCCGGGGCGGATCAGCAAACCTGCGGCTGGCAGGGTGTGACCCGTGGTCGCTCGAAGAACAGGAAGAATTGAGGCTACGCTGTACCCTGTGCGGCGCAAGCGAGCGTCTGAATCGTGATGAGTTGGCAATCGAACTGTTCGTTTTCCAGGGCATCGAAAGTTGCATCGCCCGCACGCCCCAAGGGCGCCGTCCTAGCCGCGCAGGCCCGCCGCCATTCCCGGTTTCCGTGCACAAGGAGCTTTACCCGTCAATGCGCTTGATCTGGAAGTCATTCCGCTCGCTCTATTTCGCCACCTTGCTGATGTTGCTCGGCTCTGGCCTGCTCAGTACCTACCTGGCCCTGCGTCTGGCTGACACCGTGGATGGTCTCTGGGTCGGTGCGCTGATGGCGGCCAATTACTTTGGCCTTGTGCTCGGCGGCAAGCTGGGGCATCGACTGATCGGTCGGGTGGGGCATATCCGTGCTTACGTGGCCTGTGCCGGCGTGGTCACGGCGGCTGTGCTGGGCCATGGGCTGATCGAGTGGCTGCCATTCTGGCTGTTCCTGCGCATGCTGGTGGGCCTGGGCATGATGTGTCAGTACATGGTCATCGAGAGCTGGCTCAACGAGCAGGCCGAAGCCACGCAGCGTGGCCTGGTGTTCAGCGGGTACATGGGGGCTTCCTACCTGGGCCTGATTCTTGGGCAGCTGGCGCTGGTGGTGCATCCGACGCTGGGTCTGGAATTGCTCATGTTGGTCGCCCTGTGCTTCGCCTTGTGTCTGGTGCCCGTAGCGCTGACCCGGCGTTTACACCCGGCGCCCTTGCATCCGGCACCGCTGGAGCTGCGCTTCTTCCTCAGTCGCGTGCCGCTGTCGCTGACCGCTATCGCCGTGGCTGGCCTGTTGATCGGTTCTTTTTATGGCCTGGCGCCTTTGTACGCCACTCGGATGGGGCTATCGACCGAGCAGGTGGGGCTGTTCATGGGCAACTGCATCCTGGCGGGTCTCCTGGTGCAGTGGCCGCTGGGCTGGCTTTCCGATCGACATGACCGCGTGCGCCTGATTCGTGGCTGTTCGGTCTTGCTGCTGCTGGCTGCCTTGCCGTTGGCGGCACTGCCACAGGTATTTCTCGGCCTGCTGTTCGGTGTCGGTTTTTTGGTCAGCATGATGCAATTCAGCCTCTACCCACTGGCCGTGGCCCTGGCCAATGACCATGTCGAGCCGGAGCGGCGGGTATCACTGACGGCCATGCTGTTGGTGACATTCGGTGTTGGTGCCTGCATCGGTCCATTATTGGCGGGTGTATTGATGCGTTTTTATGGCGCCAACATGCTCTATGTGTTTGTCAGTGTCTGTGCGCTGATCCTGGTCTGGCGTATTCGTCCTGAAGTGGTGACCCATCTGCATCAGGTCGACGATGCGCCGCTGCACCATATGGCCATGCCGGGTAACGTTACCAGCTCACCGCTGGTCGCTGCGCTCGACCCGAGGGTCGATGAGCAGACGGTACAGGAGCAGATGCAGGAGCCAGCTGCGGCGGGCGAGGAGGAGGTTGAGCCGGACGTGAAGCGGGGGTAGTCCGCCGCCAGACTTTGTAGGGTGGGCTTTAGCCCACGGCGGCCTCCCTTGGTGGGCTGAAGCCCACCCTACGGGCTTTGCGCGAATGGAGGGGGTGGGCTCAGAAGGGGCCGTCGCTCTCGGTGCGACGCGCCTCGCGTTGCAGCTGATAGACGAAGCGCTCGACCTGACGTTGCTCAAGGCCGTTCAAGCGATGAAAACGAGTGCCGACGAACGTCATGTCGACCTTGTCCTCGTATTGCACGTGACGTAACTCCACGGCGCAGGTCATGTTGCCGAAGGGCAGATAGGCGGTGAGTCGCTCGTGTACCTGGCCATTGCTCAATTGCTGGCTGAGGTTGCCGGCGAAACGCAGTTTGCAGCCGGTGGCCGAGATGTCCAGCAGATGGCCTGGCAGCGACTCGCGCAGTTTGTCACCATTGAGTACAACCTTGACCAGATCGCTTTGTTTCAATTGTGCGCGAAAGGCGCTGCGGCGCTGGTGATAGATTACCTCACTGGGTAGCGGCGCCCAGTAGCAGGGGGCTCCCTCGAGCTCGCCGAGCTGCACGTCATGATCACAGGTCCAGGCGACGCGTACCCCGTCGCGAAACGCTTCTATGTTGAAGGTTTCACCCTGCTTGAGAAAACGCTCACCATCGTTGGGGATGATTTCGTCCAGTGCCACGCGAGCACGGTCTTTATCGATTTCAACCAGGTAGCTTTGGAAGCGCAGGTCGCGCCCCTTGAACTGAATGATCAGGGGGTCATGGTTCTGTTGCAGTTGACGCAGGATGGCAATGATCTCGACGGATGTCTTGAGCACCTTGGGCGGCTGAGGACCGCTCTCGTCGTTGAACGCGCTGGACACAGGACGGAACTCTCCGGTTCATGAGCTATAACGGCACTAGCATACTGGCAGAGTGCCTGCATGTCCCTGTGCTTTTTGTTGGGGGATGGCTCAGGCCTGGCTGAGCGGTCTTTGCTGCGCGATTCTAGCGGCACCGCCGCGGCTGTCATAGAGGCCGGGTGTCTCTGCGCCGCGCAGAATACCAAGGACGCTGCCGACCGAGGCCTGGTTGGCGCGAATCAAACGCCCATTGCGTAGATTGGCCTCCTGGCAGCGCTGCAGGAGAGCGGACAGCTCCTCACTGCGTACCAGCAACTGATCACCTACGGAGGACTTGCTCGCCAGCGCAGTGAGCCCTTCGCGATCTGCACTCAGACCGGCGTTTTGCAGCAGACGGCTGCGCTCGTTGCCGTGCTGTTGAAGCAGGGCAAGCAGAGGTTGTTTTTCACTGAGCAGGCTGTCGAGGCGCGGCAGGTCGCGTTCGGTGAGGGCCTGGAATTCGTTATCGATCAGCTCAAGCAATTGCTCGGCGGTGCCGATATCGTTGGTGAAGAGGTCAAGCAAGGCTGTGTCGTTCATGGCGGGCTCTTGGGGGTCGGGCGTCCAACACCCCCAGCGCAGCCCTGAGACTAGCGCTGGGATTCGAAGTCGAGCAGTTTCTGGGCGACGCGTTTGCTGTCGACCTGATAGCTGCCATCAGCGATGGCCTGTTTCAACTGGGCCACACGCTCCTTGTTGACGATGGGCTGATCACGCAGCTTCTCGCCGATTGCTTGCAACTGTTGTGCCTCACGGCTCAGTTGCACCGATTCGCCGCTCTTGGCGTTGGTCTGTTCATCGTTACCGGTGACAGGCGTCTGGTTCGGCTGTGCCGACTCATTGCGATTGCCAGCCTGAGTCGCGCCGGTACGTCCCGCATTGGCGGGCGTATTGGCATTGTTCAGCCGGTTGAAGTCGATGACCATGATGCAGAACCTCGGACGATATGGTGGACGCTTGCCATGCTTCTCGGCTGCTGCCGGGAAAACTTTAGGATTAATTTCATCGCGTCGTTGAACAGTGTAGGGAATCGCCACGTCTTTGCGCTACAAGAAACATGCCTACATGGGTACTTCCACTTGACCAGGCCCGACAACGCGGGCTCGAACGACTCGCTGCGAACGCAGGTTACGCACGTTGATCTGTTCGCCTGGAGCGCCATCGGTCAGGGCTTCGCCGGGCATACGGACACTCACGCTAGCGCCGCGAGCGCTGATCACCACCTGGTCGCCGCGCCGAATGACCTCGGCTATTTGCAGATGAGTCGAAAGAAGAATCTGGTCACTACCGAGTTGTCGTGTCAATTTCTTGCCGATTGCCTGCGTCGGGTCGGTCAGGAAGTTCTGACCCAGTTGCCCGATATCGCGTTCCACCAGGCTCAAATCCGTAGCTTTGACTACGCTCATGCGCTTGAGCGGGCGAGTCAGTACGACGACTGGTCGATACAACCGCACTTCAGCCGGCACGAATACGGTCCAGGGGGCGCTGCCGTCGCAACGCACGCGCGTGGTGACGCGGCCCAGCGGCTGCGCCGGGCTTTCCAGCGTGGTGGTCAGCGGCTGATCGCACAGAGGCAGGCGTAACCGTGGGTCGAGACGGTTGACGCGAATCTCATGGCGGCCCTGAATTTCGCTACGCTGTAGATATTCAGTGGTCGCCTGCTCAAGAAAGGCCTCGGTGGCGCCGATAAGTTGTTCAGTGCTGGTGAAGGTGGCAGCCGCCGTAGCGCTGTAGCCGAGTGTCGGCAAAGCGAGTAAAACGGGCAAAGGGGCAAGGCACTTTGCTAGTAGCTGACGGAATGATGACGTTCTCTGCTTCATAAGCAATGCAAAGCAAGCCCCGTGCCGCCTGCTAGGCTCAACGGGGTAGGCGTTACTAGACAAGAAGGAGTCCGGGCATGGCCGGGTTGATGGATTCGGTTAACCAGCGCACTCAGTTGGTGGGACAGAACCGCTTGGAGTTGTTGCTGTTTCGCCTGGAAGGCCCACAGCTTTACGGTATCAACGTATTCAAGGTGAAAGAGGTGCTGCAATGCCCGAAACTCACCATCATGCCCAAATCAAGTCCGGTGGTGCGGGGGGTGGCCAACATTCGCGGGGGCACCATCCCGATTCTCGATCTTTCCATCGCTACCGGCCGTGCCGCGCTGGAAGATCTGAAGACCAGCTTCGTGATCATCACCGAGTACAACACCAAGGTTCAGGGTTTTCTGGTGCGCTCGGTCGAACGTATCGTCAACATGAACTGGGAGGAGATCCATCCGCCACCCAAGGGCACCGGACGCGATCACTACCTGACAGCAGTCACGCGGCTCGACCAGCAGTTGGTCGAGATCATCGATGTCGAGAAGATTCTTGCCGAAGTCGCGCCGACCTCGGAAGTGATCTCCGCTGGCGTCATCGATGATCAGGTGCAGAGTCAGGCGGTGACCAAGCATGTGCTGATCGTCGATGACTCCTCGGTGGCGCGCAAACAGGTTTTGCGCTGCCTGCAGACCGTTGGCGTCGAGGTGACGGCGCTGAACGATGGCCGCGAGGCACTCAATTACCTCAAGAAAATGGCCGACGAGGGGCATAATCCCGACAAGGAACTGCTGATGCTGATTTCCGACATCGAGATGCCCGAGATGGACGGATATACGCTGACCACGGAGATTCGTAGCGATCCGCGCATGCAGAAGCTGCATATCCTCCTGCATACTTCGCTTTCCGGTGTGTTCAACCAGGCGATGGTGAAGAAGGTCGGCGCCGACGATTTCCTCGCCAAGTTCAAGCCGGATGATCTGGCGGCGCGGGTGGTCGAGCGCATTCGGGTAGCGGATGGGGGCTGAGGGACAAACCTTGGTGAACGTTATGGTTGGTGAGGCGGCACTAGTGTCTTCAGGTAATTTGGATTTCGAGCAGTTCCGGACTTTCCTGGAAAAGGCCTGCGGTATTCTGCTGGGTAGCAACAAGCAGTATCTGGTCTCCAGTCGTCTGAACAAACTGATGGAGCAGAATGGCATCAAGACCCTGGGCGAACTGGTGCAGCGCATGCAAAGCCAGCCGCGCGGAGGGCTGCGCGAGCAGGTGGTGGATGCCATGACCACCAACGAGACCCTGTGGTTTCGCGACACCTATCCGTTCGAGGTGCTCAAGAGCCGGGTGCTGCCGGAGCTGATCAAGGCCTACCCGGCCCAGCGTCTGCGCATCTGGTCGGCGGCCTGTTCGTCCGGGCAGGAGCCCTATTCGCTGTCGATGACCATCGACGAGTTCGAGCGTACCAACCTCGGCCAGCTCAAGGCGGGTGTGCAGATCGTCGCCACCGATCTGTCTCCGTCGATGCTGAGCAACTGCAAGTCCGGCGAGTACGACAGCCTGGCCATGGGCCGCGGTCTGTCGCAGGAGCGTCTGCAGCGTTATTTCGATTCCAGGGGGCCGGGGCGCTGGCAGGTCAAGGCGCCGATCAAGAGCCGCGTCGAGTTTCGGCCACTGAACCTGCTCGACAGTTATGCGGCGCTGGGCAAGTTCGACATCGTGTTCTGCCGCAACGTGCTGATCTACTTCTCGGCCGAGGTGAAGAAGGACATCCTCACGCGTATCCATGCCACCCTCAAGCCAGGCGGCTATCTGTTCCTGGGGGCCTCCGAGGCGCTCAACGGGTTGCCCGAGAAGTACCAGATGGTGCAGTGCAGCCCGGGGATCATCTACAAGGCCAAGTAGGCACGCCGTGCCTGCTTCGCGCACGGGAGGCCACGGCCTCCCGTTCGCGTTTCTTGTCGTAGGGCGGCAATCTGCCCGGTCGGCTTTGCCGCTTGCTTGCCAGCAGGCGGTAAGGTCTTGCCGCCTTGCCGTTATTGGCCTGCCTGAACTTATTCAAGTTATTGAATTTATTGGTTTAAATAAATTGGCACAGCCTTTGCTGAATGTCTGCCAGGAAAGACCAGACAGCCCCAGCGGCAAAGGTTGCAGACATGAGCATCAACTTCGGCAGGGCACTCGGCATCCACGAACAGGCACTCGGTTTCCGCGCCCAGCGCGCTGAGGTGCTGGCCAACAATATCGCCAACGCCGATACGCCGAATTACAAGGCTCGTGATCTGGACTTCGCCAGTGTCCTGGCTGAGCAAAGCAATCGCATGCAGCGCGGTGGCGTTTCCCTGAACCGCACCGATAGCCGCCATATTCCTGCCGATGGTGTGATCACTGGTGAGGCTGAGATGCCCTACCGTATTCCGATGCAGCCGTCGCTGGATCAGAACACCGTGGATCTGCAGATCGAGCAGTCCAACTATGCCGAGAATGCCGTGCATTTCCAGGCCAGTTTCACCTTCCTCAATAGCAAGTTCAAAGGTCTCACCGCCGCCCTGCGCGGCGAATAAGGAGCGCGACCATGTCCCTTGCCAGTGTTTTCAGCATCGCCGGAACCGGCATGAGCGCGCAGAGCACTCGCCTCAATACCGTGGCCAGCAATATCGCCAACGCGGAGTCTGTCTCTTCGAGTATCGAGCAGACCTACCGTGCCCGTCATCCGGTGTTCGCCACCGTGTTCCAGCAGTCGCAGAACAGTGGTAGTGGTTCGCTGTTCGCCGAGCAGGACGAGGCGGGGAGTGGGGTGCAGGTGCTCGGCATCGTCGAGGATCAGAGCAATCTCGACATGCGCTACGAGCCCAGTCATCCGGCAGCGAATGCGGATGGGTACGTGTTCTATCCGAACGTCAATGTGGTCGAGGAAATGGCGGACATGATTTCGGCCAGTAGAGCCTTTCAAACCAATGCGGAAATGATGAATACCGCCAAGACCATGCTGCAGAAGGTTCTGACCCTGGGTCAGTAAGGACATAGCCATGAGCACCACAGAGACTGTTTCCAGCAGCGTGCTGTCGACATACTCCGGCACCTCGACCAGCAACACCAACGAATCCAGCTACTCCAGCCTGGGCAAGGATGACTTTCTGATGCTGCTGGTGACCCAGTTGAACAACCAGAACCCGCTGGATCCGCAGGACAACAGCGAGTTCGTGGCTCAGCTTGCGCAGTTCAGCAGCCTGGAAAGTCTGACCAATATCTCCGCTTCGATGGACTCGCTGCTGGGCAGCTATCAATCGTCGCAGGCTTTGCAAGCCTCTTCCCTGGTGGGGCGCAGCGTGATGGTTTCCGCCAGCAGCACCCAGGTGGATGGTGTTTCGGGGCTGACCGGCACGCTGGTGGTTCCAACGGCGGCCGACAACGTCTCGGTGAGGGTTTACGACGAGGCGGGCAGCCTGGTCAAAAGCATACCGCTGGATAATCAAAGCAGCGCTGGCCTGGTGGACTTCACCTGGGACGGCACCGATGAGAGCGGCCAACTGCTGCCCGCGGGCACCTACAAATTCTCGGCCTCCGCGTCGCTGGGTGGCACGTCCACCGCGCTGGAAACCTATCTGCCGGCAACGGTCAACAGCGTGACGCTCGGCATCGGGGGCGGCGACATGACGCTGAACCTGGCGGGTGCCGGAAATGTCGCGCTATCCAAAGTCATCAGCGTCGGCCAGTAATCAACAGGCATCGGGAGATAAGACATGACGTTCAATACGGCGCTCAGTGGGTTGAAGGCGGCCAGCACCCACCTGGATGTAACGGGCAACAACATCGCCAACACCGGGACGACGGGCTTCAAGTATTCGCGTGCGGAGTTCGCGGACCTCTATGCCAGCAGCATGTTCGGCACCGGCAGCAACGCGGTCGGCAGTGGGGTGATTACGGCGGATATCGCCCAGCAGCACACCCAGGGCAACATCAGCTACACCGACAACAGCCTGGATCTGGCCGTCAATGGCAGTGGCTATTTCATCGTCAACGATGGCGGCACCCAGCTCTACACCCGCTCCGGCGCGTTCAAGGTGGACAATCAGGGCAACGTCATCGACAACTCGGGCAACAACCTGATGGGCTACGGGGTGGACGCCGATGGCAACCTGGTCAATGGCGTGCTGACCAATCTGACCGTCGACACCAGCAACCAGGCGCCGAATGCCACCTCGACCGTTACCCAGGGGGTGGCGCTCAACTCGTCCGAGACGGTGCCCACCATCGCCTTCGACCCCACGGTCTCCGGTTCCTTCAACTGGTCGACCTCGGTGAGCCTGTACGACTCCCAGGGCAATGAGCACACCATGACCCAGTACTTCGTCAAGGAGGCGAGCAACGAGTGGAGCATGCACGTGCTGATCGACGGGCGCAATCCCGGTGATCCCGCCAGCACCGATCCGTATCAGGCGTCGCTGTCGTTCGACACCTCCGGCAGGCTGCAGGCATCGGCCTCCAGCGACTTCACGGTCAATGCCGATGGCACCATCACGCTGGCCGACTGGGTGCCGGCGACCATCACCGACGCCACCACCGATCCGGTCACCTGGGGCGACAACGGTGCCGCGGCGAGCACATCGGGGGTGACTCTGGATCTACGCAACATGACCCAGACCAATACCCGCTTCGCGGTCAACAGCCTGTCGCAGGATGGCTATACCACCGGTCAGTTGTCCGGGCTGTCGGTGGACGAGACCGGGCAACTGTTCGCCACCTATACCAATGGCCAGGCCAATTTGATTGGCCAGGTGGCGCTGGCCACCTTCGCCAACATGCAGGGGTTGACGCCGGTGGGCGGAACGGCCTGGAAGCAGTCGCTGGCCTCGGGCGAGCCGGTGATAGGTACGCCGGGCTCCGGTACGCTGGGCTCGATCGTCTCCGGTGCGCTGGAGGATTCGAACGTCGACCTGACCGCGCAACTGGTCGACCTGATCATCGCGCAGCGCAACTACCAGGCGAATGCCAAGACCATCGAAACGGAGAATGCGATCGCCCAGACGATCATCAACATCCGCTGACGGCGGCGGGCGGCATATTCTTGCCGCCGTCAAAAGGGCCTTCCGTGATGGAGGGCTTTTTTGTTTTTTAAAAACAATAACTTACTTAAAATTATTAGCCTGGCACGTGCCTTGCTTTGATCTGTCCGAGAGTCGTTTTCACGGCGGAGGTCGAAGTGGACAAATTGCTTTATGTCGCCATGTCGGGCGCGAGCCAGAACACCTATGCGCAAAAGGCGCATGCCAATAATCTGGCGAACATTTCCACCAGCGGGTTTCGCGCCGATCTGGAACAGGCGCGGGCCATGCCGGTTTTCGGTGACAGCTATCCGGCGCGGGTCTACGCCATGTCCGAGCGGCCCGCTACGGATTTCACGCCCGGCGTACTGCAGGAAACCGGGCGGGATATGGATGTTTCGATAGAGGGTGATGGCTGGATTGCCGTGCAGGCCCCGGATGGCTCCGAGGCTTATGTACGCACCGCCAGCCTGTCGATCGATGCCCTAGGCATGCTGCGCACCGGCAATGGGTTGCCGGTCATGGGCAATGCCGGGCCCATCGCCGTGCCGCCCGAGGAGAAAGTCGAGATCGGTCAGGACGGCACGATCAGCATTCGCGCCCTGGGCGAAGCGCCGAATGTCCTGGCCGAGGTCGACCGCATCAAGCTGGTCAACCCCGATACCGCGCAGATGCGCAAGGGGCGCGACGGCCTCATCCATATGAGAGACGGCCAGTTGCTCGAAGCGGATGCCAACGTACGCCTGCATTCTGGCTTCCTGGAGAGCAGCAACGTGAGCGCCGTCGGAGAGATGACGGCCATTCTCGCCCTGTCCAGACAATTCGAACTGCACGTCAAGATGATGAACACGGCCAAGGAGGGCTCCGAGTCCATGGCCCGTGTCATGCAGATCAGCTAACGAGTAGCGCCCGCGCAGGGCGAGGAGATAGACATGCTTCCAGCGCTTTGGGTCAGCAAGACCGGTTTGTCCGCCCAGGACATGAATCTGTCGGTGATATCCAACAACCTGGCCAACGTTTCGACCACCGGCTTCAAGCGCGACCGGGCCGAGTTCCAGGATCTGCTGTACCAGATCCGCCGTCAGCCAGGCGCTCAATCGACCCAGGACAGCGAGCTGCCGTCCGGCCTGCAACTGGGTACGGGGGTACGGATCGTCGGTACCCAGAAGAACTTCACCACGGGCAGCCTGCAGACCACCGACCAGCCACTGGACATGGCGATCAACGGGCGCGGTTTTTTCCAGATTCTGCTGCCCGATGGCACCATCGGCTATTCGCGCGACGGCACGTATCACCTCGATTCCGACGGCCAGATCGTCACGTCGAACGGCTTCGCCCTGGAGCCGGCCATCGTCGTGCCCGCCGAAACCCAGACCTTCACCGTCGGGGAGGATGGCACGGTGTCCGTGACCACCGCCAACAGCGCCGCGGTGCAGATCATCGGCAACCTGCAGACCGCCGATTTCATCAATCCGGCCGGCCTGCAGGCGATTGGCAACAACCTGTTTCTGGAGACCGCTTCCAGTGGCGCTCCGCAAGTGGGAACGCCGGGCCTCAATGGCCTGGGCACCGTTTTGCAAAATACCCTGGAAAACTCCAACGTCAGTGTCGTCGAGGAAATGGTCAACATGATCACGACACAGCGCGCCTACGAAATGAACTCGAAGGTCATTTCCACGGCCGATTCCATGTTGCAGTTCATCACGCAGACGCTTTGAGTCTGATCGGGATCGCTAGGGCGGGCAGAGTGTTGGATGTGAGGTGTGCGATGAAAGGTCTGATTGTGTTGACGTCGGTTTGTCTGCTGCTGGGGGGGTGCGTGGCGCCTGCGCCCAAGGCGGACGATCCCTATTATGCACCCGTGTTGCCGCGTACGCCGCTGCCGGCCAACGCGACCAGTGGCGCGATCTACCAGGCCGGTTTCGAGAGCAATCTGTATGACGATCGAAAGGCTTTTCGCATCGGCGACATCATCACCATCACCCTGGAGGAGCGCACCCAGGCGAGCAAGGCGGCCCGCTCCGACATCAGCAAGGACAGTTCCGCCAATATCGGGCTGACCTCGTTGTTCGGTGGAGGGGTGTCGGCCACCAACCCGCTGACGCGAAACCGGATGGATCTGGGAACCCAGTTCAACGGTTCGCGGGACAGCGCCGGCGATGCCAGCGCGGCGCAGAGCAACAGCCTCACCGGCTCGGTCACCGTGACCGTGGCCGAAGTGCTGCCCAACGGCGTGCTGGTGGTGCGTGGCGAGAAGTGGCTGACGCTCAATACCGGCAATGAAATGGTGCGGATTGCCGGGCTGATCAGGGCCGACGACATCGCCAGCGACAACACCGTTTCATCCACTCGGGTCGCCGACGCCAGGTTGACCTACTCGGGAACCGGTTCCTTCGCCGACGCCAGCCAGCCAGGTTGGCTGAGCCGATTCTTCCTCAGCCCGCTGTGGCCGTTCTGAGGACATGAACATGAAAACCTGGATGACCTCTGTCGCCGTAGGGCGGGTGCAACCCGCCAGATCGCCTGTGGGAGCGAGCTCTGCTCGCGAAGCTTTTACCGAATTGCGGGTTCGCGAGCAGAGCTCGCTCCTACAACGGACACCTGTGCATTCGCAGTCGGCCTCCTGCCGTCAGCAGTTCGCCTGCGCCTATCGCGGCCAGCGCCGCCGTGGTGCCAACGACTGGCTGCTGCTGGCGATCATGCTCGCCTGCCTGCTGATCAGCCAGCAGGCCCAGGCCGAACGGCTCAAGGATCTGGCGTCCATTCAAGGGGTGCGCAGCAACCAGTTGATCGGCTACGGCCTGGTGGTCGGCCTCAACGGCAGCGGCGACCAGACCACCCAGACCCCGTTCACCGTACAGACCTTCAACAACATGCTGGCGCAGTTCGGCATCAAGGTGCCGACGGGCGGCAACGTGCAACTGAAGAACATCGCCGCGGTGTCGGTGCATGCCGACCTGCCGCCGTTCGCCAAGCCGGGGCAGACCATCGACATCACCATCTCCTCCATCGGCAATGCCAAGAGCCTGCGCGGCGGCAGCCTGCTGATGACGCCGCTCAAGGGCATCGACGGCAACGTCTACGCCATCGCCCAGGGCAACCTGGTGGTCGGCGGCTTCGACGCCGGCGGCGCCGACGGCTCGCGGATCACCGTCAACGTGCCGTCCGCCGGGCGTATCCCCGGTGGCGCCACGGTGGAGCGTCCGGTGCCGAGCGGTTTCGACCAGGGCAACTACCTGACGCTGAACCTCAATCGTCCGGACTTCACCACGGCGAAGAACATCGTCGACCAGATCAACGACCTGCTCGGCCCGGGCGTGGCCCAGGCCATCGACGGCGGCTCGATCCGCGTCAGCGCGCCGCTCGATCCCAACCAGCGCGTCGATTACCTGTCGATTCTGGAAAACATCGAAGTCAATCCCGGCCAGGCCGTGGCCAAGGTCATCATCAACTCGCGCACCGGGACCATCGTTATCGGCCAGAACGTCAAGGTGCAGCCGGCTGCGGTGACCCATGGCAGCCTGACCGTGACCATTACCGAAGACCCTATCGTCAGTCAGCCCAACGCCCTGGCCGGTGGCGATACCGCGGTGGTGCCGCGCTCGCGGGTGAATGCCGATGAGGAGGCCAAGCCCATGTTCAAATTCGGCCCTGGCACCACCCTTGATGAGATTGTTCGCGCGGTTAATCAGGTGGGCGCCGCGCCCTCGGATTTGATGGCCATCCTTGAGGCGCTTAAACAAGCAGGCGCCTTGCAAGCCGACCTGATAGTGATTTGAGGTAGCCATGAATACATTGTCAGCAGGCGCACGCAAAACCAGCGATTCTGCCGCCTATACCGACCTGAATCGCCTAGCCGGCATGAAAACCGGAGAGCAGCGCGACAGCGAAGGCAATATCCGTAAGGTTGCCCAAGAGTTTGAAGCGCTGTTCATCAACCAGATTTTCAAATCCATGCGCTCGTCCAACGAGTCGATCGCCAAGGACAGCCTGTTCGACAGCGATACCACGCGCCATTATCAAGAAATGCACGACCAGCAATTGGCCATCCACCTCTCCCGTGAGGGCGGCGGTATTGGTTTGTCCGATGTGCTGGTGCGGCAGATGAGCGGATTGCGCGGTGAGGCGCCGCGCCGCAGCCCATTCGGCCATAGCGTGGAGCAGCCTGAGAACAGCCTTGCCGCGCCGGCCGCGGCCGAGCACAACCGCCTGGATCGTCACTCCGACAGCGCTACCACTCCGGTGTCCCAGGCCGCATTGCTCAACCAGCGCCGGCTGTCCCTGCCGCCGCGCCTGGAAGATCGCCTGTTGGCGGGCATTGTCCCGACTACCGGGGCGCAACCCCCCAGCGGGAGCGACTGGTTGCCGGCCAAGGCCACGGCCGCCAAGCCCACTGAAGCGCTGGACACCTCGGTCCAGCCGGCACGTCAGCAGCCGCCGCTGGCCAAAGGCACGCCGGCATTCGCCTCCGCGGAGGAGTTTGTCGAGACCATGCTGCCCTTGGCCCGCGAGGCCGCCGAGCGCATTGGTGTCGAGCCGCGTTACCTGGTGGCCCAGGCGGCCCTGGAAACCGGCTGGGGCAAGTCGATCCTGCGCCGTGGCGATGGTGGCAGCAGCCACAACCTGTTTGGCATCAAGACCCACGGGCAGTGGCAAGGGGACTCGGCGCGCGCGATCACCAGCGAATACCGCGGGGGCGAAATGGTCCGTGAGCCGGCCAACTTCCGGGCCTACGACTCGTACAAACAGAGCTTCCATGACCTGGTCGATTTCCTGCAGAGCAACCCACGTTACCAGGAGGCCCTGGCGGCCACTGGCAACTCCGAGCGGTTCGTCAACAAGCTGCAGTCGGCCGGCTACGCCACGGATCCGCAGTACGCCCGCAAGATCAGCCAGATCGCCCGCAAGATCGACGCGACCTACCAGACCATTGCCCGCGCCGACGGCGCCTCCACCCGGACGCTCTGAGGTGACTCATGGCTGATCTTCTCGCAATCGGGGTTTCCGGCCTGCGCGTGAGCCAGACCGCGCTGGCCGTGACCGGCAACAACATCACCAATACCGATACTCCCGGCTATACCCGCCAGCAGGCGATGCAGGTTTCCAATAACTCGCAGCAACTGGGCGCGACCTACCTCGGCAGTGGCGCCTCGATCACCGACGTGCGGCGTATCTACAGCGGCTACCTGACCACCCAGGTGCGCACGGCCACCGCGCTGGACAGCGATGCGCAGACCTACCTGACCCAGATCAGCCAGGTCAACTCGCTGCTGGCCGACAGCACCACCGGCATCACCGCGGTGATGGAGAACTTCTTCGCCGCCCTGCAAACCGCGGCCGCCAGCCCTACCGATACGGCGTCGCGGCAGTTGCTGCTGACCCAGGCCGAGACCCTGAGTGAGCGCTTCAACTCGATTTACAACCAGTTGACGGAGCAGAACAGCTACATCAACCAGCAGTTGTCGAGCATGGTTCAGCAGGTCAACAGCCTGGCGGCCAGTGTCGCCCAGTACAACCAGGCCATCGTCAATGCCTCCGCTTCCGGCGCCTCGCCCAACGACCTGCTGGACCAGCGCGACGAGGCGGTGCGAGAGCTTTCCGAGCTGATCGGGGTCACCGTGGTCGAGCAGGATGGCAGCTACAACCTGTTCATCGGCAATGGCCAGCCGCTGGTGGTGGGCGGCAGCGCGGCGCAACTCAGCGCGGTGCCGAGCGCCGACGACCCGTCGCGCTATGCCCTGCACCTGACGCAGAACGGCAATTTCACGATAGACGTCACCTCGTCGATCACGGGAGGACAGATCGGTGGCCTGCTGCGCTACCGCGAAGAAGTGCTCGACACCACCCTCAACGACCTCGGACGCCTGGCGCTGGTGCTCGCCGACCAGGTCAACAGCCAGCTCGGCCAGGGGCTCGACCTCAATGGCCAATTGGGCGCCATGCTGTTCAGCGACATCAATGAGCTGACCCTGCAGCAGCAGAGAAGCCTGGGGCAAGCCGGCAACAGCGATACCTCCGCCAACCTGCGCGTGTACATCGACGACACCAGCGCGCTCAGTACCAGCGACTACGAAGTGACCTTCACCAGCGCTACCGGCTACAGCGTCAGGCGCCTGTCCGACGGCAAGGACATGGGCAGCTACGACCTGACCGATTCGCCGCCGCCGGTGATCGATGGCTTCACCCTGGCACTCGACAGCGGCAGCGTGGCGGCCGGAGACCGGTTCACCATCCTGCCGACCCGCCATGCGGCGGGCGACATCAAAGTGAGCATGACCGACTCCAACCAACTGGCCTTCGCCGCCCCCCTGGCGGCGACCCTGACCACCGGCAACGTCGGCAGCGGCAGCGTCAGCCAGCCGAGCCTGATCACCCTGATCGACATCTACGACGCCGCCGCCGTTGCCGACATGCAGAGCAGCCTGGAAAACGGCATGCCGATCAAACTGGTCTACGACGCGCCCAGCGGCGGCGCCCAGGGCTACACCCTGTACGACGTTGCTGGCAACAGCATCGGCAGCGGCAGCATCGTGCCGGGGCAGAGCAACGTCGTGACGGTCAGCGTTCCCGCCAACCCGCCCAGCGTGCCCAGCGAATACGCCTTCGAGATGACCCTGGCCGGTTCCCCGGCGGCGGGCGACAGCCTGACCATCGCCTTCAACGGCGACGGCACCGGTGACAACCGCAACGCCCTGGCGGTGCTGGAACTGCAGACGGCCAAGACCGTCGCGGTCAATGGCAACAACGGCATGAGCCTGACCACCTCCTACAGTTCGCTGATCGAAACCATTGGCGCCAAGACCAGTCAAGCCCAGCTCGACGCCGCCGCCACGGAAGCCATCCTGGCCCAGGCGACCAGCAGCCAGTCGTCGCTGTCCGGGGTCAACCTGGACGAAGAGGCGGCCAACCTGATCAAGTTCGAGCAGTACTACACGGCGGCGGCGCAAATCATTCAAGTTGCGCGCACCACGTTCGATACCCTGATCAACAGTTTTTGACGCCGCATCCTTGATGCGGCCCGTATGAGGCATGACCCCATGAGCACGCGCATCTCCACCTCGCAGATGTTTCAGACCAGCATCTCCGGCTATCAGAAAGGTTACGCCGAGATCGTCAAGACCCAGCAGCAGATCTCCAGTGGCGTGCGCATCCAGACCCCCGCGGACGATCCGGTCGGCGCCGCGCGCCTGTTGCAACTGGAACAGCAGCAGGCCCAGCTCGAACAGTACAGCGCCAACATGACCACGGCCACCAACTCGCTGACCCAGCAGGTGGCCCTGCTCGACACCGTGATAAACGTACTGCAGAACGCGCGTGAACTGGCCGTCCACGCGGGCAATGGCGCGCTCTCCGACGAGGATCGCAGCTCGATCGCCAGCGAACTGGATCAGATCATGGAGCAGTTGCTGGACCTGATGAACAGCCAGGACGCCAGCGGCAACTACATCTTCGCTGGCTCCAAGAGCGGTGTGCAGCCCTTCGTGCGCAACCCCGACGGCTCGGTGAGCTACCAGGGCGACCAGACCAGCCTCAATCTGCAGGTTTCAGGTTCCGGCACGCTGGCCATCAACGACAGCGGCTGGAGCATCTTCGAGAACGTGCCCAATGCCAGCCGCACCCAGTCCAACCTGGACAACGACCCCAATACCGACGGCCAGCGCGTCTACCTGTCCCAAGGGCTGGTCGACAATGGTACCCAGTACGACAAGACCTTCCGCGCGGGCGAGCCCTATACCCTGGAACTGGTCAGCAGCACCCAGTTTCGCATCCTCGATAACCTCGGCAATGATGTGACCAGCGAGGCATCGTCCAACAGCGGGGTGTTCGACCCGACGGCGATTGACGGCACCACAATCAACTTTCGCGGCGCCAGTTTCGAGCTGGATGTGGCCCTGCAGGAGGCCGATGGCCAGGGTGACCTGGACAGCCTGCTGACCGGCTACAGCTTCACCTTCGGCGTGGCGGACACCGAGATCGTCACCACGCGCAGCGCCAGCAACACCTCCACCGCGCAACTGACTTCCGGCAGCGTGGTCGACCCGACCGCCTACACCACCCAGTTTCCCAGCAGCGGCGTGCAGCTTCGCTTTACCAGCGCCAGTGATTACGAGGTCTATGCCCAGCCGGTGCTGACGGGCAGCACGCCGATTGCCAGCGGCTCATTGTCGGGTACCTATCCCGAGACCATCGGCTTCGCCGGCGTGGAGCTGCAGATCAGCGCGGCACCGGCGGCGGGCGATACCTTCGTGGTGCAGGGCAAGTCGGCGGAAACCCAGAGCGTGTTCGAGACCATCGGCAACCTCAGTGCCGCGCTGAAGACCCCGGTATCCGGCGACCCTGCCGCGCAACTGGCGCTGACCGAGGCCGTGGCCTCGGCCATCAGCAACCTGGACAACGGCATGAACCAGGTGCTGGCCACCCAGGCGTCCATCGGTGCGCGGCTGAACGTCATCGACACCCTCAGCACCGAGAACGAAAGCCTGCAGATCGCCAATGCCAGCAGCCAGTCCACGATCCGCGACACCGACATGGCCGAGGCCATCTCCAAACTGGTGCTGCAAATGACCAAGATGGAGGCGGCGCAGGCATCGTTCGTGCGGATTTCGCAGTTGAGCCTGTTCAACAAGATGTGAATGTCCGTACGGTCGTATCGTGGGAAGCGAAGGGCGGGGGCGACCTGCAGGTGTTTGGGTCAACCGCAGGCGTAATCCGGGGCACGGCATTATCCCCCCGGACTATTGTTTCACTGATCCAGGGTTAGACTGGCGATACTTTTGGCGAAGTTGTCGAAGTCATCGAGGTGCCGGTTGGTGATGCTATGGACGATAGCCCAGTTGATCAGCCGATCCATGCCCGCCTCCGTATTGCGGCTGTGGCGACCTGATTGTAGGAGCGAGCTCTGCTCGCGAAAAAGCTGCGCTCGCGACGCTCGCTCCTACAGGGAGGCTCTATTCGTTCAGGCATAAAGAAACCTGATTAGCAACGATGCTCAGCCAAGCGGGTAGCCCGGATGAAATCCGGGAAAGGTCGGGCGGCATGCCAGACCGCCCCGGATTTCATCCGGGCTACAGGGTTGCGCCAGTGCCCTACCGGCGCGCGGTCAGTACGGCTGAAGCTCGTTGCCAATCAGGTAAAGAAAACGCCGCGATTCCGTACCGGCATCGCGGCGTTTTTCTTAACTGACCGGCATTAGGCTACGGACTGCTCCATACGGAACTTGATCGCTTCAACCGGGGTTGGCAGATCGACCGGGAAGTGTTTGGCTTCGTAGGCTTCGATCAGGGTCAGCATGACCTCAAAGGCGTCGCCTTCCGGGGTGCCGGGTGCCGGTTCGCAGTCAAACAGGGCGGAAACCTCTTTGAGCGCTTCTCTATACTCGCTGTCTGAACGGATCGGGCGAATGTTCATGGCGATTACTCCATCTCTCTGGCGTTAACGATGGCATACAACGGCCTCGTGGAGAAAGCCGAGATGATTTGGCGCAGGGCAATCGGGTGAAGCTTTTTCTCCCCTCTCCCATTTATGGGAGACGACTGCATGGATGCAGGAGGTAGAGCGAAGCAGGAGCCAGAGCCGACGACTGCATGGATGCAGGAGGTAGAGCGAAGCAGGAGCCAGAGCCGACGACTGCATGGATGCAGGAGGTAGAGCGAAGCAGGAGCCAGAGCCGAGGGTGTATCGGCGAGCACAGTGCTTGAACTGAGCCAATGCTTGTTTCATCAGCACATCCGTGTAAATGTGGGAACCTGTAATTTCGGAGGTCATCCCATGAGCCGCCTAACCATCGACATGACAGACCAACAGCACCAAAGCCTGAAAGCGCTGGCTGCCTTGCAGGGCAAGACCATCAAACAATACGCGCTGGAAAGGCTGTTTCCAGGTGATCTTGACGCCAATCAGGCATGGAACGAGTTGCAAGCGCTGCTCGGTACCCGCATCCACGAGGGGCTTGCTGGCAATCTGTCTACCAAGAGCATCAGCGAAATTCTTGATGAAGAACTGGCCGAGGGCCAGGCTTGACCGGCTACGTTCTCACTGCGGCGGCAGAATCCGACCTGCGTGGCATCGTCCGCTACACGCGCAAGCAATGGGGCGATGCGCAGGCACGCCGCTACATCGCTACGCTGGAACAGGGTATAGCCAGCCTCGCCGATGGTCGGGGTGCGTTCAAAGACATGAGTGTGCTTTTTCCGGCTCTACGGATGGGGTGCTGCGAACATCACTACATATTCTGTCTGCTGCGTGAGGGCGCGCCTGCCTTGATCGTAGCTATTTTCCATGAGCGCATGAACCTGATGGCACGACTGGCCGACCGGCTCAAAGACTGACACCGTCACTCCCGCGAAGGCGGGAGTCCAGGTGCTGCGCAGCTTCTGGGTTCCCGCCTTCGCGGGAATGACGACTATTTCAGAATATCCCTAAGCGTCAGGATACGGCTACGTAGGTGTCGCGGGGCCGCCTGGGTCCGTGCGCACCGATGACACTCGCGCCGGCGTTTCGGTGCGCACGGCGCACCCTACGAAGGCCATCCGTGGTTCTTTCGTGGGCTGTTGTTTTAAAAGGCTTTCCATGTTTGTCAAGGCGTCAGTGGATTGACACGGAAAAAAATCGAAAAAAACGCTAAAGGATTGTCGGGCCACGACGATAAACCCAGTGAAAGCTCTCCAGGCCATCCCGGGCGGTTGCCAAGGCCGGGAGTCGCACAAGCCCACACCACGAGGTTCTCGTCATGGCTCTTACCGTCAACACCAACGTTGCATCGCTTAATACCCAGAAAAACCTGAACCGGGCCTCCGAGGCCCTGTCCACCACCATGCAGCGCCTGTCCAGCGGCCTGAAGATCAACAGCGCCAAGGACGATGCCGCCGGTCTGCAAATCTCCAACCGCCTGACCAGTCAGATCAACGGTCTGAATGTGGCAGTGAAGAACGCCAACGATGGTATCTCCATCGCCCAGACAGCTGAAGGCGCTATGCAGGAGTCCACCAACATCCTGCAGCGTATGCGTGAGCTGGCCCTGCAGTCGGCCAATGGCTCCAATAGCGCCGAAGACCGTGCCTCCCTGCAGTCTGAATATTCCCAGCTCACCACCGAGCTGACTCGTATCGCCAATACCACCACCTTCGGTGGTCGTAACCTGCTGGACGGTTCTTTCGGTACCACCAGCTTCCAGGTCGGCGCCAACGCCAATGAAACCATCAACCTGAGCCTGGGCAACGTCTCGGCCAACAAGATCGGCTCGTACCAGATGGAGGAGGACACCACCTCCAAGCGTGTAAGCGGTACCGCGATGGCGGCGATTCGCGACACTGATCCGCTGCTGGTTGCCCGCGATGCAGCAAAAGCTGCTAACGACGCGGCAACGAAAGATCTTGCTGATAAAACCGCAACCGTCGCTACTCTGGCCGCTGCTGGTGGGGTAGCTGGTGATACTGATTACGATGCCGCTGTGGCCGCGCGGGATGCCGCTGACGAATTTCTGAACGGTGATTCGTCTGCGACGCCCCCCACTACCGGTACAAAGGGCGCACTTGCAGACGCCGAGACCGCCCTTGCAGCTTCGACCTTCACCAGCTTCACAGCCGGCACCATCACCGTTCAGGGCGGTGGCGATACCAAGGCAATTACCCTTGCAGGCAACGAGTCGGCCAAGGAGATCGCGAAGAGCTTCAATGGCGCTATCAGCGGGCTCAGCGCCAGCGCTCGTACCGTGGTTGACCTGAGTATCAACGAAACCGCTCTGGCCGGTGGTTCGGCGAACCTGTCGGTCAGTGTGGGCGAAAAATCGGTCAACCTGGTGGGGGTTACCTCCACTGCCGATCTGGCCGATCAGCTGAGCTCCAACGCCTCGGCACTCGGTATCGCCGTAAGCTACGACGAGACCAATGACAAGCTTACCGTTACCTCGGAAAGTGGCGAGAACATCACCTTCGGCGCCCAATCGAACCTCAATGCCGACGGCACCGCGCATGCCGGCAGCGTCGTCAAGGCGAGCGTGATGGATTCGAACGGTGAATACACTACAGCCGCGGACCTGAACGCCTCCGGCAGCACCGTTGCCGGCTATGTTGAGCTGAATTCCGCCAAGTCCTACGCGCTGACCAGCAGTGGCGGTGCCGACATCTCCGAAGTGTTTGCCAACTCCAAGGCAAAGATGACCACCATCGCGGATACCGACATCACCACCGCTGCCGGTTCGCAAAGTGCCATCTCGGTCATCGACAAGGCGATCTCCAACATCGACAGCCAGCGCGCCGACCTGGGTGCCGTGCAGAACCGCTTCGACAGCACCGTTTCCAACCTGCAGAGCATCGTGGAGAACTCCACTTCCGCCCGCAGCCGGATCCAGGATGCCGACTTCGCCGCGGAAACCGCCGAGCTGACCAAGCAGCAGACCCTGCAACAGGCGTCCACCGCGATCCTGGCGCAGGCCAACCAGTTGCCGTCCGCGGTGCTGAGCCTGCTGCAATAAGCCAATCTCTGAGGCGGTGGAGGGGGGAGTGCGCAAGCCTTCCCCCTTTGCCCATTGCGAGGTGCTCTCATGACCATTACAAGCGTTACGCCAATTGGCAGCCTGACGCCATCGGCGCGCCAGGTAGCCGGGGCGGCCGTCGAGCGGCCACGGCAGTCGGGCGAGAATCCCCAGGCGGCCGAGGCCGTGGCGAACGTACCGCGCGAGCAACAGGAGTCGGCGGTGGCGAGCATGCAGAGCGCCATGCAGTCGATTCGCCGCGACATCAATTTCCAGGTCGACGACAGCACCGGCCGGGTGGTGGTGCAGGTCGTCGATGGCGGTTCCGGCGAAGTGGTTCGGCAGATTCCCTCCGAGGTGGCCTTGAGTCTGGCGGCGCGCCTGGAGGACATGCGCAGCCTGCTGTTTCGCGAAGAGGCGTGATTTTCACAGGCGTGAGCCTGCGGTGAACGGGTTCGCGAATAAATTCGCTGCTACACAGGTTGAGTGACTGGCTCGTTAATTGCTGGGCAGTGGCAGGGCGTCAATAATTCGTTGCGAGGAGGTCGACATGTCAGGCACCACTATTTCCGGTCTGGGTACAGGGCTGGATATCCACGGCATGGTGACCGCCATCGCCGATGCGGAAAAGGCGCCCAAGCAGGCGCAGATCGACCGGCTGACGACCAAGACGGAAACCAGCCTCTCGGCCGTGGGTACGCTGACCAGCGCGGTCGAGACGTTCGAAGCCTCGCTGACCGCCCTGGAGAGTTCCTCCAGCAGCTTCGAAGGGCTCGGCGTGCAGTCCTCCGCCGATGGCGTGGCCAGCGCCACTGCTGGCGCGGGCGCGGTTCCCGGCAGTTACAAGGTGGAGGTGATCAGCCTGGCCAGTTCGTCGAAAGTGGCCAGTGCCAGCCTGGAGGGCGGTGCTTCCACGACCTTCGATTCCGGCGGCACGCTGACCATCGACGTCGGCGACAACGCCTCCTATGAGGTTCAGGTCGCGCCGGGGGCTTCGCTGACGGAAATCCGCGATGCGATCAACTCCCAGCTTTCCGCCACTGCGGGCATCAGCGCCAACATCATCACCGATGCCAGTGGCGCGCGCCTGGTACTGTCCTCGGAGGTCACCGGGGAGGGCACCGACCTGTATGTGAAGGGCACGGGGGATCTGGCGGCGCTGAACATCAACGTCGATGAGGACGGCAATCACGACCTTACCCAGCAGTCGGGCACCGGGGCTGGCTCCATCACCCTGGCCAGCAATGCTTCCTACAAGATCGACGGCCTGGAGCTGAGCAGCTCCACCAACACCGTCACGGCGCTGAGCGGCCTGAGCATCAAGCTGACGGCCGAGGGCACCACCACCCTGACCGTGGCGCCCAATACCGAGGGCTTGAAAACCTCCATCGAGGCTTTCGTCAGTGCCTACAACAACCTGATCACCGTCACCAATGCCTTGACCCGGGTAACCACCAGCGAAGACGAGACGAGTACCGATGCCGGCGCGCTGGTGGGCGACGCCCTGGTTCGCTCGCTGCTCGGTTCGATACGCAACGAACTGGTACAGCCCTCGACCGGCAGCGGTGAGCTGAGCGTTCTGGCGCAACTGGGCGTGACCACCAACAAGGACGGTACGCTGTCGATCGACGATGCCAAGCTGAGCAGCGCGCTGGAGACCCACTACGATGAGGTTCAGGCGTTCTTCGTCGGCGACGACGGGTTGATTCCGCGCCTGAAATCGGTCACCGAGCCTTACACGGCACCCGGAGGGCTGCTGGCCGGTCGCACCGAGTCGCTGCAAAAGACCATGACGCAATTGAGCGAGCAGCAGCAGGCGCTGGATCGGCGCATCGATTCGCTGACCACCTCGCTGTACACCAAGTACAACAACATGGATATCCTGGTGGCGCAGTTGAATGCAAGCAGCGCGAGCCTTCTGAGCACGCTCGAGGCGCTGAACAATTCCAACAAAAAATGAGTGTCAGGGAGAGCCGCCGCTGTGCGGCTTCCAGCCTAAAGATTCCCGATTGCCGGCCGATAGCCTGTCAAGTCCACGCAGTGACTTGGTTATCGAGGAGCAGTCGTCATGTATGCAGCGTCCGCGCTCAGGCAGTATCAGCAGGTCAGTACCCAGTCCCAGCTTGCCGAGGCCAGCCCCCATCGCTTGATCCAGATGTTGTTCGAAGGCGCCCTGGATCGCCTGGCGCAGGCCCAGGGCGCGCTTGCCCGTGGCCAGGTCGCCGAGAAGGGGCTGCTGATCGGCAAGGTGATCGGGATCGTCGGTGGCCTGCGCGAGGGGTTGGACAAGGGCCAGGGGGGCGAGTTGGCGCAGCACCTCGATGGGCTCTATGAATACATGATTCGGCAGTTGGCCCAGGCCAACCTGAAAAACGATGAGGCGATCCTGCGTCAGGTGGCGCAATTGCTGCGTGAATTGAAAGAAGGCTGGGATGGCATTGCTTGAGGGCCGTGCCGGACAATCCGGGAGAAAATCATGAGTTCGTCTGTCCAGCGTCTGGAAGAAACCGGCTGCGCACTGCGCGATGCCCTGCTCAGGCAGGACTGGGTGGCCATCGGCAAGTTGGATCTGCAATGCCGCCAGGCGGTCGATGCGGCCATGCACGAGGGGGGCGATGAGGCGCGCCTGCGCGACAGCATGCAGGAGCTGCTGCTGCTCTACCGCGAGCTGGTTACGCTGTGCACGGCCGAGCGCAAACGCCTTGGCGATGAGCTGGTGCAGATCAACCAGGCTCGCCAGGGGGCCAAGGTCTATCAGTTGTTCGGCTGATTGTCATGGCTAGCGCAGGTTTCTGCCCCCTCTCCCGCTTGCGGGAGAGGGCTGGGGAGAGGGGAGAAAAAGCTGCCCTGCTGCATCGGTAGGGCGGGTGCAACCGCAGCGAGTACGGGAACGCCACAGGAAATCACGCCATAAATTTGACTGAGTCCAATTTTTTGACTTTACTAGTGGCAAGTTGCCGGTGTGCGCCGAAGAACTGGCGTGCAATTTCCCTAACTCCTCGGGTCAGACAAGCACAAGATGTGGCGTGAAACCAAAATCCTGTTGATCGATGACAATGCTGCGCGCCGCCACGAACTGGCGATCATTCTGAGCTTTCTCGGGGAGGAGCATCTGGCCTGTACAAGCCAGGACTGGCGCAGTGCCGTGGCTGGGCTTGAGTCCAGTCGCGAGGTGCTGAGTGTCTTGCTGGGCGATGTCGAGGCCAAGGGCGGCGCGCTTGAACTGACCAAGCAGCTTGCCGGGTGGGATGAGTTTCTGCCCTTGCTGACGGTGGGTGATGTCAGTATTGCCGAGTGGCCGGAAGACTTGCGTCGGCGCGTGCTGGCCAGTCTGGAGACGCCGCTCAGTTATAACAAGTTGCTCGACTCGCTGCATCGCGCCCAGGTCTACCGTGAAATGTACGACCAGGCCCGTGATCGTGGTCGGCAGCGTGAGCCCAATCTGTTCCGTAGCCTGGTGGGTACCAGTCGCGCCATTCAGCAGGTGCGACAGATGATGCAGCAGGTGGCCGATACCGAGGCCAGCGTGCTGATCCTCGGTGAGTCCGGAACTGGCAAGGAAGTTGTAGCGCGCAATCTGCATTATCACTCCAAGCGTCGCGAGGCACCCTTCGTGCCGGTCAACTGCGGCGCCATTCCGGCCGAGTTGCTGGAGAGCGAGCTGTTCGGTCATGAGAAGGGCGCCTTCACCGGCGCCATCACCAGCCGGGCAGGGCGCTTCGAACTGGCCAACGGCGGCACGCTGTTTCTCGATGAGATCGGTGACATGCCGCTGCCGATGCAGGTCAAGCTGCTGCGTGTGTTGCAGGAGCGCACTTTCGAGCGAGTCGGCAGTAACAAGACGCAGACCGCCGACGTGCGCATCATCGCGGCCACGCACAAGAACCTGGAGAAGATGATCGAGGACGGCAGCTTCCGCGAGGATCTGTACTACCGCCTCAACGTCTTCCCCATCGAGATGGCGCCGCTGCGCGAGCGCATCGAAGACATCCCGCTGCTGATGAACGAGCTGATTTCGCGCATGGAGCACGAGAAGCGCGGTTCCATTCGCTTCAACTCGGCCGCCATCATGTCGCTGTGCCGTCATGACTGGGCGGGTAACGTGCGCGAGCTGGCCAACCTGGTGGAGCGCATGGCGATCATGCATCCCTACGGTGTGATCGGGGTGGGCGAATTGCCGAAGAAGTTCCGTCATGTCGATGACGAGGATGAGCAGCTTGCAGCCAGCCTGCGTGATGAAATGGAAGAGCGCGCTGCGATCATGGCCGGTTTACCGGGCCTCGATACACCAGCCATGCTGCCGCCGGAAGGCCTGGATCTGAAGGACTACCTGGGCAATCTGGAGCAGGGGCTGATCCAGCAGGCGCTGGATGATGCCGGCGGCGTGGTGGCGCGGGCTGCTGAGCGCCTGCGTATTCGCCGTACCACGCTGGTCGAGAAAATGCGCAAGTACGGCATGAGCCGCCGCGAAGAGGATGGTCAGGACGAGGATTGATTCCTCAGCCTCAAGCTAAGGAAACTCTGGAAAACTCGTCATTCCCGCGCAGGCGGGAATCCAGAACCTGCGAAACTCCTGGGCTCCCGCCTTCGCGGGAGTGACGGTAAGTAACTTTTTCAGAACATCCGTAACGCCGCAAAGAAAGCCGGAGCTTTGACGCAAGCTCCGGCTTCGTTTTTACAAGTGATTGAAAAATAAGAATAAAAAAGTAGGCACGGGGATTGCTAAAGCTCTTGTATCCGACCGTCTTCTGACGGTACGTCGTACGAGAGAAGCAGATGGAAGCCAACCTTCGTCCTACCGAGTCAGCCGAGCCGAGTGTTCCCGCGCCGCTCGAACAAGCCAGCCGTGCCGGACTGGAGCAGGCGTTCGCCCTGTTCAACCAGATGTCCAGCCAGCTCAGCGAGTCCTACAGCCTGCTTGAGGCGCGGGTCAATGAGCTGAAGGGGCAACTGGCGCTGGTCAGTGCACAGCGCATGCAGGAACTGGCGGAGAAGGAGCGCCTGGCCCATCGTCTGCAAAGCCTGCTGGATCTGTTGCCTGGCGGTGTGATCGTCATCGACGGTCAGGGCGTCGTGCGCGAGGCCAACCCCGTGGCGCGTGCGCTGCTTGGCCAGCCCCTGGTGGGCATGCTCTGGCGTCAGGTGATCGCACGCAACTTCGCCCCGCGCGAAGACGATGGTCACGAAATCTCCATGCGCGACGGCCGCCGTCTGTCCATCGCCACCCGTTCGCTGCACGGGGAGCCTGGGCAACTCGTGCTTTTGACTGACCTGACGGAAACCCGTCGCCTGCAGGATCAGCTCTCTCGCCATGAGCGCCTATCGGCGCTGGGGCGCATGGTCGCTTCCCTGGCCCATCAGATCCGTACACCGCTTTCCGCTGCGTTGCTCTATGCAAGCCACCTCAATGAACAGGTACTGCCGGCCGAACAGCAGCAGCGCTTCGCCGGGCGCTTGAAGGAGCGGCTGCACGAGTTGGAAAACCAGGTGCGCGACATGCTGATCTTCGCCCGGGGCGAGCTGCCATTGCCGGATCGTCTGGCGCCGTCGGCCCTGTTCGATGCGCTGCGTGCGGCTGCCGACGCGCATGTGGGCGATATGGCTGTGCGCTGGCAGTGCGATGTGCGCGACGGCGAGCTGCTGTGCAACCGCGACACGCTGGTCGGCACCGTCCTCAATCTGATCGACAACGCCATTCAGGCTGCCGGGCGCGATGCGCGTCTGAAGATTCATCTGTATCGCCGCGGTGGCCAGTTACGGCTATGCGTCAGCGATAACGGACCGGGTATGAGCCAGGAAACTCTGGCGCGCCTGGGCGAGCCCTTCTTCACCACCAAGACCACCGGCACCGGCCTGGGCCTGGCGGTGGTCAAGGCGGTGGCGCGCGCCCACCAGGGCCAACTGCTGCTGCAATCGCGCGCGGGTCGTGGCACCTGCGCCATCGTTTCTCTGCCGCTGCAAGGTGCAGCGCCTCATTCGAATCAGGAGTAACCCATGGCTGGCAAAGTCCTGCTGGTTGAAGACGACCGCGCGCTGCGCGAAGCCCTGGCCGATACCCTGTGCCTGGGCGGGCATGCTTATCGCGCGGTGGATTGCGCCGAGGCGGCGTTGCTCGCGCTGAGCGAGGAGCCGTTCGGGCTGGTGGTCAGCGACGTCAATATGCCGGGCATGGATGGCCACCAGTTGCTGGCGCAGATCCGCAGCCGCTACCCGCAACTGCCGGTGTTGCTGATGACCGCCTTCGGCGCGGTGGAGCGGGCGGTGGATGCGATTCGCCAGGGCGCCGCCGATTACCTGGTCAAGCCGTTCGAGCCGCGCACGCTGCTGGCGCTGGTGGCCAGGCATGCGCTGGGAAAATTGACGGCGGCAGATCGCGACGGCCCGGTGGCGCTGGAGCCGGCCAGCGTGCAATTGCTGGAGCTGGCGGCCCGCGTGGCGCAGAGCGACTCGACGGTGATGATCACCGGCGAATCCGGCACCGGCAAGGAGGTGCTGGCACGCTACATCCATCAGCAGTCGCCGCGCGCCTCCGGGCCTTTCATCGCCATCAACTGTGCGGCGATTCCCGACAACATGCTCGAGGCCACCTTGTTCGGGCATGAGAAGGGCGCATTCACCGGTGCGGTCACCGCTCAGCCGGGCAAGTTCGAGCTGGCCGACGGTGGCACCATCCTGCTCGACGAGATTTCCGAAATGCCGCTGGGGCTGCAGGCCAAGTTGTTGCGTGTGTTGCAGGAGCGTGAGGTAGAGCGGGTCGGGGCGCGCAAGCCAATCAACCTGGATATTCGCGTGCTGGCCACCAGTAACCGTGATCTGGCCGGCGAAGTGGCGGCCGGGCGTTTCCGTGAGGATCTGTACTATCGCCTGTCGGTGTTCCCGTTGGCCTGGCGGCCACTGCGTGAGCGGCCTGCCGACATTCTGCCGCTGGCCGAGCGGCTGCTGGCCAAGCACGTCAAAAAAATGAATCAGGCGCCGGTGCGCTTGTCAGAATCGGCCGCGCAGTGCCTGGTGCAGCATCAGTGGCCGGGCAACGTGCGTGAGCTGGACAACGCCATTCAGCGCGCATTGATCCTGCAGCAGGGCGGGGTGATTCAGGCGCAGGATCTGTGCCTGCACGCACCCATAGGTCAGACGGTGCAGAGCGCCGTGCCGCACCTGGCTGTGGTGCCGAGTATGGCCCCGCCGATGACGCAACCGGTCGAGCCGCCGAGTGCGGTCGATGCCGGCGCGCTGGGCGAGGACCTTCGCCGTCGCGAGTTTCAGGTGATCATCGACACCCTGCGTGCCGAGCGCGGTCGCCGCAAGGAAGCCGCCGAGCGCCTGGGTATCAGCCCGCGCACCCTGCGCTACAAGCTGGCGCAGATGCGCGATGCCGGTATGAATGTCGAGGCTTACCTGTACGCCAGCTAATGTTGCTGTGCTGAAGGGGATGCGACGGAGGGGGACGCTGCCTGGGTTCCCGCCTTCGCGGGAATGACCTCGAATGATCCATCGCCGTCATCCCCGCGAAGGCGCAGCTACCGTCATCCCCGCGAAGGCGGGGATCCAGCCGCGGTGCTAAGGTTGTCCTGGCTTGTAGGAGCGATTTTTTCGTTCGGGCTCAAATCAATCGCTGAATAGGCCTTCATACCTATGGAGGGCCCAATCTGCAAAGGACTGCAGCATGAAACAACCCGCCGTTTACATTATGGCCAGTCAGCGTAATGGCACGCTCTATACCGGAGTTACAGCGGATCTGCTGCGGCGTGTCTGGCAGCATAGAGAGGGAGTCGTTGAGGGCTTTACACTCCGCTATGGAGTGAAGTTGCTGGTGTGGTACGAGCAGCATGAAAGTATGAGTGGCGCGATAGCCAGGGAGAAGGCGATCAAGAAATGGAATCGTGCCTGGAAGCTGCGCCTGATCGAAGAGCGAAATCCGCAAGGGCGCGATCTTTGGTCAGAGATTGTTGGTGAGTCGTCTGGTGCTGCTGGGGCCCCGCCTTCGCGGGGATGACGGTGGCTACCCCATCTATCTGCGTGTTTCCGATCTGATTCCCATAAGCCGCTTTGTTGGCACCCTTGTTGCAAATACCCCTGCATAGCGCCGCTAGTGTCAAAAAGCGGGCAGTGGAGGAAGTCATGAGCCAGGGTGTCGAATTCAATCGCTTGATGCTGGAAATGCGTTCCATGCAGGCTGAGGCCATGGCGCGTCAGAAGCCTGCTGCGAGCGAGCCAGTGCAAGGGGCGCCGAGTTTCTCGGAAATGCTCGGCCAGGCGGTGAATAAGGTCAACGAGACCCAACAGGCTTCCAATAAACTGGCGACCGCATTCGAGATGGGGCAGAGCGGGGTCGATCTGACCGATGTGATGATCGCCTCGCAGAAAGCCAGCGTATCCTTCCAGGCCATGACCCAGGTGCGTAACAAGCTGGTCCAGGCGTATCAAGACATCATGCAGATGCCGGTCTGAGGGTTGATTCATGGCTGAAGCAGCAGTAGCAAACGTACCGGCCAAGGCCGAGCCAGGTGAGCCGAAGAAGCCCCTGCTGGGCCTTAGCTTCCTGGAAAATCTCGCCGAAATGTCGGTGCTGCGTCAGCTCGGCCTGCTGGTCGGCCTGGCTGCCAGCGTGGCCATCGGTTTTGCCGTTGTGCTGTGGTCGCAGCAGCCGGATTACCGTCCGCTCTATGGCAGCCTCAACGGTATGGATGCTACCCAGGTGGTCGAAACCCTGACCGCTTCCGGTATCGACTACACCATCGAACCCAACTCCGGCGCCCTGTTGGTCAAGGCTGACGATCTGGCGCGTGCGCGTATGCGCCTGGCAGCTGCCGGCGTGGCGCCGACCGATAACAGTGTCGGTTTCGAGATTCTCGACCGTGAGCAGGGGCTGGGTACCAGCCAGTTCATGGAGGCGACCCGCTATCGCCGCGGTCTCGAGGGCGAGCTGGCACGTACGGTGGCCAGCCTCAACAACGTCAAGGCGGCGCGTGTACACCTGGCCATGCCCAAGGCGTCGGTGTTCGTGCGTGACGAACGCAAGCCGTCTGCCTCGGTGCTGGTCGAACTCTACCCGGGGCGCGCATTGGAGCCCAGCCAGGTCATGGCCATCGTCAACCTGGTGGCGACCAGCGTGCCTGAGTTGGACAAGGGCCAGGTCACGGTGGTCGACCAGAAGGGCAACCTGCTCTCCGACCAGCAGGAACTGTCCGAGCTGAGCATGGCCGGCAAGCAGTTCGACTACACCCGCCGTATGGAAACGCTGTTCACCCAGCGTGTGCACAACATTCTGCAGCCGGTGCTGGGCACCGGTCGCTACAAGGCGGAAGTGTCGGCTGATGTGGATTTCAGTTCGGTTGAATCCACTTCCGAAATGTTCAATCCGGATCAACCCGCGCTGCGCAGTGAGCAACAGGTCAACGAACAGCGTCAGAGCAGTCTGCCGCCGCAAGGCGTGCCGGGCGCGCTGTCCAATCAACCGCCGGGCCCGGCTGCCGCTCCGCAGCAGGCTGCAGGCGCTGCCGCTCCCGCCGGTCCGATAGCGGCTGGTCAGCCGCTGGTCGATGCCAACGGTCAGCAGATCATGGATCCGGTAACCGGCCAGCCGATGCTGGCGCCGTACCCGGCAGACAAGCGTGAGCAGTCGACCCGCAACTTCGAGCTGGACCGGTCCATCAGCTACACCCGTCAGCAGCAGGGACGCCTGCGTCGCCTGTCGGTAGCGGTGGTGGTGGATGACCAGTTACGTGTCGATCCGGCCACCGGCGAAAGCAGCCGGGTGCCTTGGACCGCCGATGACCTGGCGCGCTTCACTCGTCTGGTGCAGGACTCGGTGGGCTTCGATGCCAGTCGCGGCGACAGCGTCAGCGTGATCAACACGGCGTTCACCGCGTCGATGGGCGAAGAAATTCCGGATATTCCGTTCTACACCCAGCCCTGGTTCTGGGACATCGTCAAGCAGGTGCTCGGCGTGCTGTTCATCCTGGTGTTGGTGTTCGGCGTGTTGCGTCCGGTGCTCAACAACATCACCGGCGGTGGCAGGGGCAAGGAGCTGGCAGGCTCCGGTGATGTGGAGCTTGGCTCGATGGCAGGTCTGGATGGCGAGCTGTCCGATGACCGTGTCAGCCTTGGCGGCCCGCAGAGCATCATGTTGCCTAGGTCTAGTGAGGGGTATGATGCGCAACTGAACGCTATCAAGAGCCTAGTGGCGGAAGACCCTGGCCGCGTCGCCCAGGTCGTGAAAGAGTGGATCAACGCCGATGAGTGACAATCGCACTGCTACCAAGCTGAACAAGGTCGACAAGGCCGCGATTCTGCTGCTTTCGCTGGGCGAAACCGATGCCGCGCAGGTGTTGCGTCACCTCGGGCCGAAGGAAGTGCAGCGCGTCGGCGTGGCCATGGCCGGCATGCGCAATATCCATCGCGAGCAGGTCGAGCAGGTGATGGCCGAGTTCGTCGAGATCGTCGGCGACCAGACCAGCCTCGGTGTGGGTTCCGATGCCTACATCCGCAAGATGCTCACCTCTGCGTTGGGCGAGGACAAGGCGGGCAACCTCATTGACCGTATTCTCCTCGGTGGCAGCACCAGTGGCCTGGACAGCCTCAAGTGGATGGAGCCGCGTGCCGTTGCCGATGTGATTCGCTACGAGCACCCGCAGATTCAGGCCATCGTCGTCGCCTACCTCGACCCGGACCAGGCGGCCGAGGTGCTCAGTCACTTCGATCACAAGGTGCGCCTGGACATCATCCTGCGGGTGTCGTCGCTGAACACCGTGCAGCCGGCCGCGCTGAAGGAGCTCAACCAGATTCTCGAGAAACAGTTCTCCGGCAGCGCCAATGCCACGCGCGCCTCCATGGGCGGCGTCAAGCGTGCGGCGGACATCATGAACTTCCTCGACAGCTCGGTGGAAGGCCAGTTGATGGACTCCATTCGCGAACTGGACGAAGACCTGTCGATGCAGATCGAAGACCTGATGTTCGTCTTCGACAACCTGGCCGATGTCGACGACCGTGGCATCCAGGCGCTGATGCGCGAGGTCTCCTCCGAAGTGCTGGTGCTGGCACTCAAAGGGGCCGACGACGCGATCAAGGAGAAGGTGTTCAAGAACATGTCCAAGCGCGCTGCCGAGCTGCTGCGCGACGACCTGGAGGCCAAGGGGCCGGTACGCGTCAGCGATGTCGAAGCGGCGCAGAAGGAAATTCTTACCATTGCCCGCCGTATGGCCGAGGCCGGCGAGATCGTGCTTGGCGGCAAGGGCGGCGAGGAGATGGTTTGACAGGGTCTATTCCCGTTTCGCCACGGCCGCGCCGGAGCCAGTTTTTGCGCGGGGCAAGGCATGAGGAGAGAAGTTTGGTCATTCCAAATGAGCGACGAATAACGCCGCAGCGCGCAAAAACTGGCCCGGCCCTCCGGGTTGCGCGGCAAATGGCGCCATGCTGTGTTGCGGGACTTGGCAAGGGAGCAACCATTCCCTGCGCTCCACGCCTGCGGAACGCCGCCCGACCATGGCGCCATTTGGCGCAGCAACGCGGCTCGCGTCGAAACGAGAATAGACCCTGATGGCTGCCAAGGAGCCTGATAGCGAGCTGATTCGCGCCAAGGATCTCGGCACGTTCGATCGCTGGGCGCTGCCCAGCTTCGACGCGCCGGGTGACGAACCGGCAGAAGCCGAGGCCGCTGCTGAAGAACATATGCAGCCTCCAGCTGAATCCGAGCAGCAGGACGCCGCACAGGTCGAAGAGGTCGCACTCGAAGATGTCAAACCACTGACGCTCGATGAACTCGAAGCCATTCGCCAGGATGCCTATAACGAAGGCTTCGCCACGGGCGAGAAGGACGGCTTTCACGCCGGCCAGATCAAAGCCAAGCAAGAGGCCGACGCGGCCTTGGCGCTGAAGGTCGGCAGCCTGGAAAAACTCATGACGCAGTTGCTCGAGCCGATTGCCGAGCAGGATCAGCAAATGGAAGTGGCCATGGTACGTCTGGTCAGCCATATGGTGCGCGAGGTGATTCAGCGCGAGCTGAACACCGACTCCAGCCAGATCCGCCAGGTGCTGCGCGAGGCGCTCAAACTGCTGCCAATGGGCGCGCAGAACGTGCGCATTCAGGTCAATCCGCAGGATTTCGAAACGATCAAGGCCTTGCGTGAGCGTCACGAGGAAAGCTGGCGCATCCTCGAGGATGACAGCCTGCTGCCCGGCGGTTGCCGTATCGAGTCCGAGCACAGTCAGATCGACGCCAGTGTCGAAACGCGCATGGCGCAGGCGCTCAAGCAATTGTTCGAGCAGCAGCGCGCGCAAGTCTCTCAGCCGCCGGAAGCGGACATCGACCTGGATCTGGATGCCGTCGATGCGCCTTGAGCGGATCAGTTTCGCCAGACGCCTGGCGGGCTATGTCGAAGCGATCAACCTGCCCAGCCAACCCGTGGTGGAAGGGCGCCTGCTGCGCATGGTCGGCCTCACCCTGGAGGCCGAAGGGCTGCGCGCGGCCATAGGCAGCCGCTGCCTGGTCATCAACGACGACAGTTACCACCCGGTTCAGGTCGAGGCCGAGGTGATGGGCTTCTCCGGGGGCAAGATCTATCTGATGCCGGCGGGCAGTCTGGCGGGTATTGCGCCTGGCGCGCGCGTGGTGCCGTTGCCCGATGCCGGGCGCTTGCCCATGGGCATGTCCATGCTTGGCCGAGTGCTCGACGGCACCGGTCGCGCCCTGGATGGCAAGGGCGGGATGAAGGCCGAGGACTGGGTGCCGGTGGATGGCCCGACCATCAACCCGCTCAACCGCGACCCCATCAGCCAACCATTGGACGTCGGCATTCGCTCGATCAACGGTCTGCTCACCGTTGGCCGTGGTCAGCGTCTGGGCTTGTTCGCCGGCACCGGCGTGGGCAAGTCGGTGCTGCTGGGCATGATGACGCGTTTTACCGAGGCGGAAATCATCGTTGTCGGGTTGATCGGTGAGCGTGGGCGTGAGGTCAAGGAGTTCATCGACGAGATCCTCGGCGAGGAAGGCCTCAAGCGTTCCGTGGTGGTCGCTTCGCCGGCCGACGAGGCGCCGTTGATGCGTCTGCGCGCCGCGCAGTACTGCACGCGCATCGCCGAGTATTTCCGTGACAAGGGCAAGAACGTTCTGCTGTTGATGGATTCGCTGACCCGCTATGCCCAGGCCCAGCGCGAAATCGCCCTGGCCATTGGTGAGCCGCCAGCGACCAAGGGCTACCCACCGTCGGTATTCGCCAAGCTGCCCAAACTGGTCGAGCGTGCCGGCAACGCCGAAGCCGGCGGCGGTTCGATCACCGCGTTCTACACCGTATTGAGTGAGGGGGATGACCAGCAGGACCCCATCGCCGATGCTGCACGTGGTGTGCTCGACGGGCACTTCGTCCTGTCCCGGCGCCTGGCCGAGGAAGGGCACTATCCCGCTATCGATATCGAGTCCTCGATCAGCCGGGTCATGCCGCAGGTGGTTCCGCCCGAGCAGCTCAAGCAGGCGCAGCGATTCAAGCAGTTGTGGTCGCGCTATCAACAGAGTCGCGATCTGATCAGTGTCGGTGCCTATGTTCCGGGCGGCGACGCGGATACCGATCAGGCCATCGCCCGTCAGCCGGTCATGGCTCAGTACCTGCGTCAGGGCCTCGACGAGAACGTGTCAATGGCGCAGAGCCGCGAGCAGCTGGCTGGGGTGTTGGGACAGTGACCTGTTACCGTAGGGCGGGTGTAACCCGCCAGGGCGATCTGGCGGGTTGCACCCGCCCTACGGGGCGCGGATGAGCCTGAGCCGCGCAAAGCGTCTGCAGCCGGTCGTCGAGATGGCAGAAAAGGCCGAGCGCGAGGCCGCGCGCCAGCTCGGGCATTGCCAAGGGCTGGTGGGGCAGGCTGAGGCCAAGCTGGGCGAGCTGGAGCGTTTTCGTGGCGACTACCAGCAGCAGTGGATCAGCGAGGGCAGCAAGGGCGTTTCCGGCCAGTGGCTGATGAACTACCAGCGCTTTCTGGCGCAACTGGAGACGGCGGTCGGCCAACAGCAGCAAAGTCTGGAGTGGCATCGCGCCAATCTTGAAAAGGTGCGCGCTGTTTGGCAGCAACGCTATGCGCGTCTCGAGGGGCTGCGCAAACTGGTCCAGCGCTACATTGACGAAGCCCGATTGGCCGAGGACAAGCGCGAACAGAAACTGCTCGACGAACTGGCGCAACGCCTGATCGACCGTGGTGAACCCTGAATAGTGGTTGTTTCGTCGCCGACCAGATGCTACACCTTCAAGCGTGAATTGCCCTATCTGGCAAAGTCTCGACAAAGGAGTAGACATGGCCATTACCTCGCAGCCCTCGGCCGACGGGCAAGAGCTGACCATTGTGATTCGAGGACGCTTCGACTTCGCCTCCCACCAGGAATTTCGTGACGCCTACGAGCGCGTCAGCGTGACGCCCAGGCGTTATCGAGTCGACTTGAGCGAGACCAGTTACCTCGACAGTTCGGCGTTGGGCATGTTGCTCCTGCTGCGTGACCATGCCGGTGGTGATTCGGCGCAGATCAGCCTGCTCAACTGCAGCAGTGACGTGCGCAAGATCCTCGCCATCTCCAACTTCGAGCAGTTGTTCAAGATCAGCTGAGCATGCCTGAGCGACTTGCCATTCTGATTGCCGAGGACAACGCGGCCGACCGCATGCTGTTGTCCACCATCGTCAGTCGTCAGGGCCACCGCGTATTGACCGCCAGCAATGGCCTGGAGGCGGTCGCCCTGTTCGAGCAGGCGCGTCCGCACCTGGTGCTGATGGATGCGCTGATGCCGGTGATGGATGGCTTCGAGGCCGCTCGGCGCATCAAGCAGAAGGCTGGTGAAGCGCTGGTGCCGATCATCTTCCTCACTTCGCTGACCGAGGGTGAGGCGCTGGTACGCTGTCTCGAGGCCGGTGGCGACGACTTTCTCGCCAAGCCCTATAACCGGGTAATACTCGAGGCGAAGATCGGTGCAATGGATCGTTTGCGCCGCCTGCATGACACCGTACTGCAACAGCGCGACCTGATCGCCCGGCACAACGAGCATCTGCTAAGTGAGCAGCGCGTTGCCAAGGCCGTATTCGACAAGGTGGCGCATTCCGGCTGCCTGGATGCACCGAACATCAGTTACATGCAGTCGCCCTTCGCCCTGTTCAATGGCGACCTGCTACTGGCGGCCTACAAGCCGTCCGGTGGTATGCATGTGATGCTTGGGGACTTCACCGGTCATGGTTTGTCCGCCGCCATCGGCGCCATACCGCTGGCCGAGGTGTTTTATGGCATGACCGCCAAGGGGCATGCGCTGGCCGAGATCCTCCGCGAGATCAATGCCAAGCTCAAGCGTATCCTGCCGGTGGGGGTTTTCTGCTGCGCCACCTTGCTCAATATCAGCAGCAAGCGTGGTTTGCTCGAGGTGTGGAACGGCGGGCTGCCCGATGGCTACCTGCTGCATGCCGATGGCCGCCCGCAGCAGCCGCTGGTGTCCCGCCATCTGCCATTGGGGATTCTCGACCAGGCAGCCTTCAGTGACCGTTGCGAGGTCTATCCACTGGCGCCGGGGGATCGCATCTTTTTGCTCAGCGACGGCGTGCTCGAGGCCAGCGACCGGCATGGTCAGTTGTTCGGTGAGGCGCGCCTGCTCGAGTTGCTGCAAGCCAATCGGCAGCCGCAGGTACTGTTCGATGAGATCCAGCAGGCACTACTGGCCTTTCGAGGCGAGCAGCAAGACGACGTCACCATGGTTCAGGTCGGGCTTGCCGACGATGAGGAACGTCCCCGCCCGCTGGCCTTTGCCGACAGTGGGCAGGTCAGTGTGATGGACTGGTCAGCCAGCTTTGAGTTTCGTGCGCTGAGTCTGCGTCACTTCAATCCGCTGCCGTTTCTGTTGCAGCTGCTGCTCGATGTCAGGGCGCTGCGCCCGCGTGGCGGCGAGCTGTATACCGTGCTGGCCGAGCTCTATTCCAATGCCCTGGAGCATGGGGTGATGAACCTGGATTCCTCGCTCAAGTGCGATGCCAGTGGCTTTGCCGAGTACTACCGGGAGCGGCGTCTGCGTCTGGCCTCACTGGATGAGGGCTATGTGCGCTTTCACCTGCAGATATTGCCGCAGGAGCAGGGCGGCCGCCTGATCGTACAGGTGGAGGATAGCGGGCCAGGTTTCGACCCGGCAGGCCTCCCCAGTGCGGCCGACGATGCTCTGTGCGGGCGAGGGCTGGCACTGGTGCGTGAGCTCAGCGATGGCCTCGAGCTTTACCCTGACGGCCGTGGCGTTCGCGTGGAGTTTTGCTGGCTCACTGAGGCATAATCGGCCTCTTGATGTTCAGGGAGTGACCCGGTGTCCGATATCCATCTCGACGATGCTGTGCTGGCATCCCTGCAGGATGTCATGGAAGACGAATATCCGATTCTGCTCGATACCTTCGTTGCCGATTCCGAAGAGCGTTTGCGCCTGCTGCATCATGCGCAGGACGAAGGTAACGCACAGGAGCTGCGCCTGGCTGCGCACAGCTTCAAGGGCAGTTGCAGCAACATGGGGGCGGTATTGTTGGCCGGCCTGTGCAAGGAGCTGGAGGATGCAGGTCGGCGCGAGGCGCTGGAACTGGCTCCGGCCCTGATCGAGCAGATCGAACGTGAGTTCGCCATCGTCCGCATCCTGTTCAAATCCGAGCGTCAGCGCTATCGCGTCTGAGGCCTTTGCCGAAGTTGGCCCGTCCCTTGCTCTGATCCCGTCACGATTCAATCAGACGGAGAGCGTCCATGTCCGCGTTGCCCGATTTACGCCTGCAGGCCACGCCTGAGGTGAAGAGTAAAGCGAAGCAGCCGGCCAAAGCGCCGGAACCCAGCAATAACGGTGCTTCCAGCTTTGCCGAAGTCTATGCAAGGGAGCGTCAGGCCAAGCCTGGCGAGGGTGCTGGCAGCACTGATAAAACCAGCCCGGAGCAGAGCGCTGATACCGCCAGGGAAGAAACCGAGGCTGCCCCGGCTGCCGCCGAGCAGCCTGTGGTTGCCGCGCCCGGCAACTCCTTGCCGGCCCAGGAAGGGGGGGGAGAAGAGCTCGATCCACTTCTGGCGATGGCGCTGGGGGGTATTCAGGCTCCGCTGGAGGAGGCTCCGTTAGCCGAAGTGGCGCCGGATGTGCCGGCGTTGATCATTAGCGGCGCCGCCCCGGCTGCCGCCGAACAGGGTGAGCCTGTGCTGGAAAATGATGCGCTCGACCCACTGGCGCTGCTCAAGCAGTCGATGGAGGAGGCAGGCAAGGCCCAGGCGCCACAGGATGCTGCGGTCAAAAGTACCCGAGTGGCGACCAGTACGGATTTCGCCGCCGCCATGGCAGCCATGGGCAAGGGCGAGCCGCTTGCTGAGAGCAGCGAGGAGTCGATGCTTGAGCTGCCGCTGGAAAGCCTGGCCAAGGATGCATTGGAAAGCCTCAAGGACAGCGTGCAGCCCAATCGCCCGGATCAGTTCGTCAGCAAGCTCAATGCCCTGACCCAGGCGCTCAATCATCAGGTCGGCGCAGCTCAGCGGATGCCGCTGGTGCCGGGGCAGCCAGTGGCCATGCACCAGGCAGGCTGGAGCGAGGCGGTAGTGGATCGGGTCATGTGGCTGTCCAGTCAGAACCTCAAGTCGGCTGAGATTCAGCTGGACCCTGCCGATCTTGGGCGTCTCGAAGTGCGGGTGAATCTGTCTCAGGATCAGGCCCAGGTGACGTTTGCCAGCCCCAATGCCGGGGTGCGTGATGCGCTGGAAGGTCAGATGCATCGCCTGCGTGAGCTGTTCGCCCAGCAGGGTATGAACCTGGCTGACGCCAATGTTTCCGATCAGTCGCTCAATCGCGGCTGGCAAGGGCAGGGCGAGGGGGGGCGTGGCAGTGCGGCTGGACGCGATGAGCGACTGGGCAGTGAGGAATTGCTCACGGGTGTTCAGCAGGAGGTGCATGGCGAGCGCCTGGTTGCCGGTCGTGGGCTGGTTGACTATTACGCCTGAGTGGCACGCGCACCGGATGGCGTTACACGGCATGGCCCGACGATGGGCGTTGCTCCGCTAGACTTGCATTCGCCCGGGTCATCGAAAGGTGCCCGGGCGTATGTATTTTGGGTGACAGCAAGGGCGCGGCGCTGTTAAATCCGCAGCCCGGAGTTAGCAGGCCGTTGAAAAACGTAGGCGAGGCAGCCAATGCAAGGCAAAAATAGGCGAAAAAGCGGAGTTTACGAGCTGTAAATGAGCATTTTGAGCCTGTTTTTAACGCAGCAGTGGCAACGCAGATAGTTTTTCAACAGCCTGTTAGACAAGTCAGCTCATCTGCTGGCATAACACTTGCTCCTAACCCTTTGAATGCGGAATGAACTCCGATAGTGACGGATTATTGGCATGGCTAAGAAAGAAGCGGCATCGGCTGGCGATGGGCAACCCGCCGGCAAGAGCAAGCTCAAACTGATCATCCTCATCGTGTTGGGGTTGCTGCTGGCCGTCGGTCTTTCCTTGGGCGGTACCTGGTTCATCCTCAGCAAGGGTGACAAGAGCGAGGAGGCCAAGCCGGCAGAAGCGGCCGCGCCAGCGGCTTCGGTACGACAGCCAGCTATTTATCAGGACTTGATGCCGGCCTTCGTGGTCAATTTCAATTATCAGAATCGCACCCGCTACCTGCAGGTGAGCATGGCCCTGATGAGTCGCGATGCCGCAGGGATGGAGAAGCTCAAGGTACACATGCCGGTACTGCGTAATCGCCTGGTGATGCTGCTCTCAGGGCAGGACTTCGCCGTGCTGCAAACGCCGCTGGGCAAGGAAATGCTCTTGCAGCAGGCGCTGGCCAGCGTGCAGGAGCTGGCGCAGAAGGAAACCGGCAGCACCGTGGTCGAGCAGGTGCTGTTCACCAATTTCGTGTTGCAGTAGCGGGAGCCGAAGATGGCCGTGCAAGACCTGCTTTCCCAGGACGAGATCGATGCGCTGTTGCATGGCGTCGATGACGGCCTGGTCGAGACCGAGGACGCCGAGGAGCCCGGGAGCGTCAAGCAGTATGACCTGACCAGTCAGGATCGCATCGTCCGCGGACGCATGCCGACCCTGGAGATGATCAACGAGCGTTTCGCTCGTTATACCCGTATCAGCATGTTCAACCTGCTGCGCCGCTCGGCCGACGTCGCCGTCGGTGGTGTGCAGGTGATGAAATTCGGCGAATACGTGCATTCGTTGTACGTGCCGACCAGCCTCAACCTGGTGAAGATGAAGCCGTTGCGCGGCACGGGCCTGTTCATCCTCGATGCCAAGTTGGTATTCAAGCTGGTGGACAACTTCTTCGGTGGTGACGGCCGTCACGCCAAGATCGAGGGGCGCGAGTTCACCCCCACCGAACTGCGCGTGGTGCGCATGGTGCTCGATCAGGCCTTCGTCGATTTGCGCGAGGCCTGGCATGCTGTGATGGACATCAACTTCGAGTACGTCAACTCCGAGGTCAATCCGGCGCTGGCCAATATCGTCAGCCCCAGTGAAGTGGTGGTGGTGTCGACCTTCCATATCGAGCTCGACGGCGGTGGTGGTGACCTGCATATCACCATGCCGTACTCGATGATCGAACCGATCCGCGAGATGCTCGATGCCGGCTTTCAGTCCGATGTCGACGATCAGGACGAGCGCTGGATCAAGGCGCTGCGTGAGGACATCCTCGATGTCAGCGTGCCGCTCGCGGCCACGGTCGCGCGCCGCCAGTTGAAGTTGCGCGACATCCTGCACATGCAGCCGGGCGATGTGATTCCGGTGGAATTGCCGGAGCATGTGGTCATGCGCGCCAACGGTGTGCCGACCTTCAAGGTCAAGCTGGGGGCGCACAAGGGCAATCTGGCCCTGCAGGTGCTGGAACCAATCGAACGCCAGCGCTGAAGTGCTGGTCATGCTTCAGGGCCGCTAGGCCCGATGTGAGCGAATAGCTGAAGCCAGGCGAGGAAAAACGATGGCAGACGAAGAAAATACCTCTCCCGAGGAACAGGCTCTGGCCGATGAGTGGGCGGCAGCGCTGGCCGAGGCGGGCGATGCCGGGCAGGACGACATCGATGCGATGCTGGCTGCGCAGGAGACTCCTGCGCCTGCGGCACCGGCCGCTCCGCGTGCGCCGATGGAAGAGTTCGGCAGTGCGCCGTCTCCCAGCAATCTGCCGGTCACTCTGGATGGGCCCAATCTGGACGTGATTCTGGATATTCCAGTGTCTATCTCCATGGAAGTGGGCAACACCGATATCACTATCCGCAACCTGCTGCAGCTCAATCAGGGCTCGGTGATCGAACTGGATCGTCTGGCCGGTGAGCCGCTCGATGTGCTGGTCAACGGCACCCTGATCGCTCACGGCGAGGTGGTGGTGGTCAACGAGAAGTTCGGCATCCGCCTGACGGACGTGATCAGCCCCAGCGAACGTATCAAGAAGCTGCGCTGATCATGGCCCGACTTTTAGCGTTGTTGCTTGCGCTGCCCGGGTTTGCGCTGGCAGCCGAGCCTGCGGACAAGGCCGCCACGCCCATGGCCGGCAGCGATGTGGCCGGCCAGCTGGGGCAGTTGCTGCTGGGGTTGCTGCTGGTCATCGGCCTTATCTTCGTTCTGGCCTGGCTGTTGCGCCGCGTGCAGCAACTGGCGCCACGCAGCGGGCAGGTGATCAAGCTGTTGGCCACGCAACCGCTGGGGCCGCGTGATCGCCTGGTGCTGGTGCAGGTGGGCAACGAGCAGATTCTGCTGGGATTGTCTGCCGGGCGTATCGCGCCTCTGCATGTGCTCAAGGAGCCCGTGCACCTGGCCGATGCCGAGCCCGCTACGCCGGAGTTTGCCCAGCGCCTGATGGAGCTGCTGGGCAAGGATCAGAAGGACAAATCCTGATGTTGCGTTTGTTGCTGGTAGTGCTGCTGAGCCTGGCTGCTTCACTGGCGTTCGCCGAAGATCCGCCGAGTGCCAGTTCGCTGATTCAGCAGGGCAGCAACCCATTGTCGATCCCGGCTATTACCCTGTCGACGGATGCCGAGGGGCAGCAGGAGTATTCGGTCAGCCTGCAGATTTTGCTGATCATGACGGCCCTGAGTTTCATACCGGCGTTCGTCATGCTGATGACCAGCTTCACCCGCATCATCATCGTCTTTTCCATCCTGCGTCAGGCCCTGGGTCTGCAGCAGACCCCCTCGAACCAGATTCTCGTTGGCTTGGCGCTGTTTCTGACGATGTTCATCATGGCGCCGATCTTCGACCGGATTAACACCGATGCCCTGCAGCCCTACCTGAACGAGGAAATCATCGCTCAAGAAGCGCTGAGCCGGGCAGAGGTGCCGATTCGCGACTTCATGCTGGCGCAGACCCGTGAGAGCGACCTGGCCCTGTTCGTGCGGCTGTCCAAACGCACCGACCTGGCCAGCGTGGAGGACGTGCCGCTGACCATTCTGGTGCCGGCCTTCGTCACCTCCGAGCTGAAGACCGCGTTCCAGATCGGCTTCATGATCTTCATCCCGTTTTTGATCATCGACATGGTGGTCGCCAGTATCCTCATGGCGATGGGCATGATGATGCTCTCGCCACTGATCATCTCTTTGCCGTTCAAGATCATGCTGTTCGTCCTGGTCGATGGTTGGGCGCTGATCATGGGCACACTGGCCGCCAGTTTCGGCACCTTATAGCGAGGCTGATGATGACTCCCGAGGTTGCGGTTGATCTGTTTCGTGAAGCGCTCTGGCTGATCGTGCTGATCGTCGGTCTGGCCGTGGTGCCGAGTCTGGTGGTGGGGTTGATCGTGGCCATGTTCCAGGCGGCCACGCAAATCAACGAACAGACGCTGAGCTTCCTGCCGCGCCTGATCGTGATGCTGGTTACCCTGATCTGGGCCGGCCCCTGGCTGGTCAGTCAGCTGATGGAGTACACCCAGACGCTGATCCAGAACATTCCCTACCTGATCGGCTGAGGGTGCCATGTTGGAGTTGAGCGATGCGCAGATCAGCAGCTGGGTGGGCCAGTTTCTGCTGCCGTTGTTCCGCATCGCCGCGATGTTGATGGTCATGCCGATCATCGGCACCCAACTGGTTCCGACCCGTGTGCGCCTGTATCTGGCGCTGGCCATCACCATCGTGCTGGTGCCGGTATTGCCGCCGATGCCGCAGGTTGATGCGCTGAACTTGCGCAGCCTGTTGCTGATACTTGAACAGGTGCTGATCGGCGCCATGTTCGGCTTCATCCTGCAGTTGTTCTTCCACCTGTTTGCCGTGGCCGGGCAGATTATCGCCATGCAGATGGGCCTGGGCTTCGCCTCCATGGTGGACCCGACCAATGGCGTGTCGGTGCCGGTGCTTGGCCAGTTCATGCTGATGCTGGTGACCCTGCTGTTTCTGGCGATCAACGGTCATCTGGTGGCGTTGGAGATTCTGGCGGAGAGTTTCGTCACCTTGCCTTACGGCCAGGGTTTCATGGTCAACCATTACTGGACACTGGCGGGCAAGCTGAGTTGGGTGATCGGCGCGGGCCTGCTGTTGACCTTGCCGGCAGTGACTGCGTTGCTGGTGATCAACCTGGCATTTGGCGTGATGACGCGCGCAGCGCCACAGCTCAATATCTTTTCCATCGGTTTCCCGTTGACGCTGGCCCTGGGCCTGGTGATCTACTGGATCAGCCTTTCCGATTTCGGCAGCCTGTTCCAGGCGCTGGCCAGCGATGCTTTGCAGCAGCTGGGTGAATTCGCTCTGGTGAGGTAGCCATGGCCGAAAGCGAGAGCGGTGCCGACAAAAGCGAGGAACCCACAGGCAAGCGACTTGAAGAGTCGCGCAAGAAAGGTCAGATCGCCCGTTCCAAGGAGCTCAATACCCTGGCGGTCACCCTCACCGGCACCATGGCCCTGATTATCTTCGGTGCCTACATGGGCAACGTGCTGATGGACATCATGCGCGGCAATTTCAGCCTGCCGCGTGAGGTGTTGATGAGCGAGCGCAGCATGGCGCTTTACCTGCTGGCTTCCGGCAAGGAAGCCCTGCTGGCGATGCAGCCATTCTTGATCGCCTTGCTGATCGCCTCTATCGTCGGCCCCATCGCTTTGGGCGGCTGGCTATTTTCCACGGAAGCACTGCAGCCCAAGGCCAGTCGGATGAATCCGCTGGCGGGGCTCAAACGCATGTTCTCGGTTCAGGCGCTGGTCGAGTTGCTCAAAGCGTTGGCCAAGTTCCTGGTCATCCTCGCCGTGGCGCTGGTGGTACTTTCGGTGGATCAGGACGATTTGCTGGCCATCGCCAATGAGCCCATCGAGCCGGCCATCCTGCACAGTCTGAAGGTGGTCGGCTGGAGCGCTTTTTGGCTGTCCTGTGGCCTGATCCTGATCGCCGCCGTGGATGCGCCATTCCAGCTGTGGAGTCACAAGCAGAAGCTGAAGATGACCAAGCAGGAGGTGCGCGACGAGTACAAGGACACCGAGGGCAAACCCGAGGTCAAGGGACGCATTCGTCAGTTGCAGCGTGAAATGGCTGAACGCCGCATGATGCAGGCCGTACCGCAGGCCGATGTGGTGATTACCAACCCGACGCACTTCGCCGTGGCGCTCAAGTACGACCCGGAGAAGGGAGGGGCGCCGCTGTTGCTGGCCAAGGGCGGCGACTTCCTGGCGCTGAAGATTCGTGAGATCGCCCAGGAGCACAAGGTGATGGTGTTGGAATCACCGGGGCTGGCGCGGGCCGTTTACTACTCTACCGAACTCGATCAGGAAATCCCCGCCGGTCTCTATCTGGCGGTGGCGCAGGTGCTGGCCTACGTCTATCAGTTGCGTCAGTACCAGGCCGGCAAGGGCAAGCGCCCCGGCCCGTTACCGGATTTGCCCATCCCGCCAGATCTGCGTCGTGATTCGTAACGTGCGTCTTGGGCGCTGCCCTGTCATTTATGGAACGCTTCTTGCCATTACCCCTTCAGGACGCACTTTCGCGTCAAAAGATTGAATGGTTTGGGGTAGGGACGTGGCAGTAGATCGCGCACAGCTAATCGGTGACGTACGCAGCAACCTTGCAGGTTTGCGCCATGGCAACCTGGGTATTCCGCTGCTGCTGCTGGTCATGCTCGGCATGGTCATGCTGCCGATCCCGCCGTTTCTGCTCGACACTCTGTTCACCTTCAGCATCGCGCTGTCCATCGTCGTGCTGCTGGTCAGCATCTATGCGTTGCGACCGCTGGATTTCGCCGTGTTCCCTACCATCCTGCTGGCGGCCACGTTGTTGCGTCTGGCGCTGAACGTGGCTTCGACCCGCGTGGTGCTGCTCAACGGCCACGAGGGCCACGGCGCGGCGGGGCAGGTGATCCAGGCCTTCGGTGAGGTGGTGATCGGCGGTAACTACGTGGTCGGTATCGTGGTGTTCGCCATCCTCATGATCATCAACTTCGTGGTGGTCACCAAGGGTGCCGGACGGATTTCCGAAGTGAGCGCGCGCTTCACCCTCGATGCCATGCCTGGCAAGCTGATGGCTATCGACGCCGACCTCAATGCTGGCCTGATCGATCAGAACGAAGCCAAGAAACGCCGCAGTGAAGTGGCGCAGGAGGCAGATTTCTACGGCTCGATGGACGGTGCCAGCAAGTTTGTCCGCGGCGACGCCATCGCCGGCCTGCTGATTCTGTTCATCAACCTCATCGGCGGTATCGCCATCGGCGTGCTGCAGCACGGCCTGCCGTTCGCCGAGGCGGGCAAGGTCTACACCCTGCTGACCATCGGCGACGGCCTGGTCGCACAGATTCCCTCCCTGCTGCTGTCCACCGCCGCCGCGGTGATGGTGACCCGTGTTTCCAGCTCCGAGGACATGGGCGCCCAGGTCAACCGGCAGATGTTTGCTTCGCCGCGGGCGTTGGCGGTGGCGGCGGCGATCATGATTGCCATGGGTCTGGTGCCCGGCATGCCGCATTTCTCCTTTATCAGCCTGGGCCTGGTGGCCGCTGGCGCCGCCTACTGGATCGCTAACAAGCAGCGCAAGACCAAGGAAGAGGAGGTCAAGGAGGTACAGCGCCAACAGGAGCTGCTGCCGGCGCAGAAGGCGCAGGAGGTCAAGGAACTGGGCTGGGACGACGTCACCCCGGTGGACATGGTCGGCCTGGAGGTCGGCTACCGGCTGATTCCGCTGGTCGATCGCAACCAGGGCGGGCAACTGCTGGCGCGAATCAAGGGGGTGCGCAAGAAGCTGTCGCAGGAGATGGGCTTTCTCATGCCCTCGGTGCATATTCGCGACAACCTCGATCTGGCGCCCAACGCCTACCGCTTGACGCTGATGGGCGTCAGCGTGGCCGAGGCCGAGGTGTATCCGGATCGCGAACTGGCGATCAACCCCGGCCAGGTGTTCGGCCCGCTCAATGGTATTGCCGCCAAGGATCCGGCGTTCGGTCTGGAGGCCGTATGGATCGACCCCACTCAGCGCGATCAGGCGCAGTCGCTGGGCTATACCGTGGTCGATGCCAGTACCGTGGTTGCCACTCACCTCAACCAGATCCTGCACAAGCATGCCCACGAGCTGCTGGGGCACGAGGAAGTGCAGCAGTTGATGCAGTTGCTGGCCAAGAGTTCGCCGAAGCTGGCCGAAGAGTTGGTGCCGGGTTTGGTATCGCTGTCGACGCTGCTCAAGGTGTTGCAGGCGCTGCTGCAGGAGCAGGTGCCGGTGCGCGACATGCGCACCATCGCCGAGGCCATCGCCAGTGTAGCGCCGAAGAGTCAAGATCCCGCCGCGATGGTCGCCGCAGTGCGCGTGTCGCTGGCCCGCGCCATCGTACAAGGCATCGTGGGACTAGAGCCGGAGCTGCCTGTGATAACCCTCGAGCCAAGGTTGGAACAGATCTTGCTCAACAGTCTGCAGAAGGCCGGTCAGGGCAGCGAGGATGGCATCCTCCTCGAACCGGGCATGGCCGAGAAGCTGCAGCGTTCCCTGGTGGAAGCGGCGCAGCGCCAGGAAATGCTCGGCAAGCCGGTGATTTTACTGGTGGCCGGACCGATCCGGGCGATGTTGTCGCGCTTCGCGCGGCTGGCGGTACCCAGCATGCACGTGCTGGCCTACCAGGAAATTCCGGACAACAAGCAGGTCACCATAGTCGCTACGGTTGGCCAGAACTGAGGTAAAGGGTCATGCAGGTCAAACGCTTCTTCGCCGCCGATATGCGGACCGCCATGAAACTGGTGCGTGATGAATTGGGCGCCGATGCCGCGATCATCGGCAATCGCCGTGTCGCCGGTGGTGTCGAACTGACTGCTGCGCTGGATTATCAGGTGCCGGCACCCGTGCGTCCGAACCCGGCGCTGGAAGCCGAGCTGCGCAAGACCCAGGCGCGCATCGCCAGCGCCCAGGCGGAGCTGAGCACGCGTGCCGAGCAGGATGCTGGCAAGGATCGCCAACTGTTCGCCAACGAGTCGTTGTTGGCACCCGAGCTGCCGGCGACTCCGGTCAAGCCGCAGCGCCCGGTCGAGGCCGTAGCGCCTGCTGCGCCGGCGGTCGATCCACGTGCGCTGGATGCCATGCGCTTCGAGCTCAACGGCCTGCGTGAGCTGATCGAAGTGCAACTGGGCTCCATCGCCTGGGGACAACTGCAGAACCGCCGCCCGCAGCAGGCCAATCTGTGGCGCCGCCTGCAGCGCATGGGGCTGTCTGCCGAGCTATCGCAGGCGCTGCTGAGCAAGGTGGCCGGTGTGGCCGAGCCGCGTCAGGCCTGGCGCATGCTGCTGGCGCATCTGGCTCACGCGATCACTACGCCCAAGGTCGAGCCGCTGGAAGAGGGTGGTGTGATCGCGCTGGTTGGCCCGGCCGGCATGGGCAAGACCACTACCCTGGCCAAGCTGGCTGCGCGTTATGTACTTAAGTACGGCTCGCAACAGGTCGCTCTGGTGAGCATGGACAGCTTTCGCATCGGCGCACAGGAGCAGCTCAAGACCCTGGGGCGCATTCTCGGCGTGTCGGTGACTCAGATCGACCCTGGTCAGTCTTTGCTGCAGGCAATGGCGCCCCTGAGCAAGAAGCGTGTGGTGCTGGTCGATACTGCCGGCCTGCCCGGCAGTGATCCGGCGCTGCGCCTGCAGTTGGAGAGCCTGGCCTCGGCACGCATCAAGGCGAAGAATTATCTGGTGCTGGCCGCAACAAGTCAGAGCCAAGTGCTCAAGGCGGCCTACCATAGTTACAAGCGTTGTGGCCTTTCAGGCTGCATACTGACGAAACTGGACGAAGCCGCGAGTCTGGGTGAGGTTTTAGGTCTGGCTATAGGCCAGCAACTGCCGGTAGCCTATGTGACGGACGGGCCGCGGATTCCGGACGATCTGCACGTGCCGCGTAGCCATCAGCTGGTCAGCCGTGCCGTGGGGCTGCAGGCTGCCGAGGAGCCGAGTGAAGAGGCCATGGCGCAGATGTTCGCCGGTCTCTACCACAACCCGGCGCAGCGCGCCGGCTGAAATAGCGACAGTGTTGCACCCTCTCGCGCAGGTGCGTGGGAGTGAACGGCCCGAGGGCCACGTCGAAGTTAGACAAGGTGTAGAAAGAACATGGGTATGCATCCCGTACAGGTGATCGCAGTGACCGGCGGCAAGGGCGGTGTCGGCAAGACCAACGTATCAGTCAATCTGTCCATGGCCCTGGCTGACCTTGGTCGTCGGGTGATGTTGATGGACGCTGACCTGGGCCTGGCCAATGTCGATGTATTGCTGGGCCTGACCCCCAAACGCACCCTGGCCGATGTGATTGCCGGTGAGTGCGACCTGCGCGACGTCCTCCTGCAGGGGCCGGGCGGCATCCGTATCGTGCCGGCTGCCTCCGGCACGCAGAGCATGGTCAGCCTCACGCCGATGCAGCATGCCGGGCTGATCCAGGCCTTCAGCGACATCAGCGAGAACCTCGACGTGCTGGTGATCGACACCGCCGCCGGCATCGGTGATGCCGTGGTCAGCTTCGTCCGTGCCGCGCAGGAAATTCTCGTGGTGGTCTGCGATGAGCCCACCTCGATCACCGACGCCTATGCGTTGATCAAGCTGCTCAACCGTGACCACGGCATCAGTCGCTTCCGCGTTCTGGCCAACATGGCGCACAGCCCGCAGGAAGGGCGCAATCTGTTTGCTAAGCTGACCAAGGTGACGGATCGCTTCCTCGATGTCGCCCTGCAGTATGTTGGCGCCGTGCCCTACGATGAGTGTGTGCGCAAGGCCGTGCAGAAGCAGCGCGCCGTCTATGAAGCCTTCCCTCGATCCAAGTGCGCTCTGGCGTTCAAGGCGATCGCTCAGAAGGTCGACACCTGGCCGTTGCCGGCCAATCCCCGTGGCCATCTGGAGTTTTTCGTCGAGCGTCTGGTGCAACAACCGACTGCAGACTCGGCCATATGACAGCAGCTTCTGGACTTCGCATGTACAACAAGGCTCAGGCGCAGGACTCCCAGCACCAGTTGATCGAGCGCTATGCACCGCTGGTCAAGCGCATTGCCTTCCACCTGCTGGCTCGTCTGCCGGCCAGCGTGCAGGTTGATGATCTTATCCAGGCCGGCATGATCGGCCTGCTCGAAGCCTCGCGCAAATACGATTCCAGCAAGGGTGCCAGTTTCGAGACCTTCGCCGGTATCCGTATTCGCGGCTCCATGCTCGACGAGGTGCGCAAGGGTGATTGGGCGCCGCGTTCGGTGCACCGCAACAGCCGTATGGTCAGCGATGCGATTCGTGTCGTTGAGGCAAGAACCGGGCGGGACGCTAAAGATCACGAGGTTGCGGCCGAACTCCAATTGAGTCTGGAAGATTACTACGGCATTCTTGGCGACACTTTGGGCAGCCGCCTGTTTAGTTTCGACGACCTGTTGCAGGACGGCGAGCATGGCGGGTTGCACGAAGACGCCGGACACACTCACCTCGAACCTTCGCGGAACCTCGAAGACGAACGCTTCCAGGCGGCCTTGGCCGATGCCATCGCCGGTTTGCCGGAGCGCGAACGTCTGGTGCTGGCGCTGTATTACGATGAAGAACTGAACTTGAAGGAAATCGGTGAAGTGCTGGGGGTTAGCGAGTCACGCGTGAGCCAGTTGCACAGCCAGTGCGCGGCGCGTTTGCGCTCGCGGCTGAGTGAATGGCGCGCTGGCTGAACGCGGCGTACTCGCAGGCGCAAAACGGTTTCACGATTAAAGGGCGTAGTTGCAAGCGCAATACGTTTGGGACTGTACGGAGGTCGACTTGGACAAGAACATGAAAATCCTCATCGTTGACGATTTCTCGACGATGCGACGGATCATCAAGAACCTCTTGCGGGACTTGGGTTTCACTAACACCGCGGAAGCCGATGACGGCACCTCGGCGCTGCCGATGCTGCAAAGCGGCAGTTTCGACTTTCTGGTGACCGACTGGAACATGCCCGGCATGACCGGCATCGACCTGCTGCGTGCGGTACGTGCCGACGATCGCCTCAAGCACCTGCCGGTGCTGATGGTGACTGCCGAAGCCAAGCGCGATCAGATCATCGAGGCGGCCCAGGCCGGTGTGAATGGCTACGTGGTCAAGCCCTTCACCGCTCAGGTGTTGAAGGAAAAGATCGAGAAGATCTTCGAGCGGGTCAACGGCTGATGTCAGCCGCGAGGGTGCTATGGAACATGATGACTCCACGCTGGGTGACCTCGAGTCGACCCTGAAAAGCAATGCCCGCGATCTGGTCGATAGCCTTGAGCAAGGTAATTTCGGCGCTGCGGTGCAACTGATCAACGAGCTGAACAAGGTCCGCGATCGCGGGCTGTATCACGAGGTCGGCAAACTGACCCGTGAACTGCACAACGCCATTGTCAATTTTCAGCTCGATCCGCGTATGCCGCATGCCCAGGAACTGTCGCAGATCGCCGACGCTACCGAACGCCTGAACTACGTCGTGACCATGACCGAAAAGGCTGCCAACCGGACCATGGATCTGGTGGAGCAGAGCGCGCCGCTGGTCAACGACCTGAGCGATGAAGCGCAAAGCCTGAGCGTCGAGTGGGGTCGTTTCATGCGCCGCGAAATCGGTGCCGATGGCTTTCGTGAGCTGGCCAAGCGTGTCGAGCTGTTCCTCGCCCGTAGCGAGCGAGATGGCGCCAAGCTCTCCGGTCATCTCAACGACATTCTGTTGGCGCAGGACTACCAGGACCTCACCGGCCAGGTGATCAAGCGTGTCACCCAACTGGTGACCGAAGTGGAAAGCAACCTGCTCAAGCTGATGCTCATGGCCAGCCAGGTCGACCGTTTTGCCGGCATTCAGCACAACCACGACGTGCTACGCGCCGAACAGGAAAAATTAAAAGAACCATCGCGGGGTGAAGGTCCGCAGATTCATGCCGATAAGCGTGATGACGTTGCCTCCAACCAAGACGATGTCGACGACCTGCTGTCCAGCCTAGGGTTCTAAGGAGCACACAATATGAGCTTCGGCGCCGATGAAGAGATCCTCCAGGATTTCCTGGTAGAGGCCGGCGAGATTCTCGAACAGTTGTCCGAACAGTTAGTCGAGCTGGAAAGCCGACCGGACGACATGAACCTGCTCAATGCCATCTTCCGCGGTTTTCATACCGTCAAGGGTGGAGCGGGTTTCCTCCAACTCAACGAGTTGGTGGAGTGCTGCCATATCGCCGAAAACGTCTTCGACATCCTGCGCAAGGGTGAGCGTCGCGTCGAGTCGGAGTTGATGGATGTGGTGCTCGAGGCTCTTGATGCTATCAATGGCATGTTCGGCGAGGTGCGTGAGCGGCGTGAGCCGACGCCCGCGTCGCCTGAGCTTCTGGCAGCCCTGTCGCGTCTGGCAAAGCCGGGCGGTGGCGAGGCGGCCCCTGCGCCAGTGCAGCAGGCAGAGCCCGAACCCGAGCCGGAGCCAGAACCCCAGGCGGTCGCTCCGTCCGTTGCTTCCGGAGACATCACCGACAGCGAATTCGAGCAGCTGCTCGATGCGCTGGGTGATGCGCAAGCGGGCGCTCCGAGTGCAGAGAGCGCTGCCAGTGACGAAATCACCGATGACGAATTCGAGTCGTTGCTCGACCAGTTGCACGGCAAAGGGCAGTTCTCCGGCACGGTCGAAACGCCTGTTGTTGCCAGTGCCGTGGCCTCTGCGCCGGCTGCCGCAGCGGCAGGTGACGACATAACCGACGATGAATTCGAAGCGCTGCTCGATCAGCTGCATGGCAAAGGCCAGTTCTCCGGTGCAGCCGAAACTGCCCCGCCTGTAGCCGCTGTTGCTGCAGCGCCTGCACCGGCAAGTGACGATATTACCGACGACGAGTTCGAGTCCTTGCTCGATCAGTTGCACGGTAAGGGCAAGTTCGTGCCGCCAAGCGAGTCGGCCCCTGTAGTTGCTGAGAAACCGACCGCCGCGCCCAAGGCCGCTGCACCAGCAGCCAAGCCTGCTGCAGCCAAGGCTGAACCTGCCGCACCGCGTGCCGCGGCGCCGGCGCCAGCCCCTGCTGCGGCTGAGAAGGCCCCTGCCAGCGAAGCGGAAACCACCGTACGGGTCGATACCGCACGCCTCGATGAAATCATGAACATGGTCGGCGAGCTGGTGTTGGTGCGTAACCGTCTGGTTCGTCTGGGGCTCAACAGCGGCGATGAGGCCATGGCCAAGGCCGTGTCGAATCTCGATGTGGTCACGGCCGATCTGCAGACCTCGGTCATGAAGACCCGCATGCAGCCGATCAAGAAGGTCTTCGGCCGCTTCCCGCGCCTGGTACGCGATCTGGCGCGCAACCTGAAGAAGGAAATCAACCTCGAGCTGGTGGGCGAGGAAACCGACCTCGACAAGAACCTGGTCGAGGCGCTGGCAGACCCGCTGGTGCACTTGGTGCGCAACGCCGTCGACCATGGTGTGGAAACCCCGGAAGAGCGCGAGAAGGCTGGCAAGTCCCGTGCAGGGCGCGTGGTGCTGTCTGCCGAGCAGGAAGGCGACCACATCCTGTTGTCGATCACCGATGACGGTAAGGGGATGGACGCCGACGTGCTGCGCGCCAAGGCCGTGGAGAAGGGCCTGCTGGACAAGGATGCGGCAGATCGCCTCAACGAGTTCGAATGCTACAACCTGATCTTCGCCCCGGGCTTCTCGACCAAGACCGAGATTTCTGACGTATCCGGCCGTGGTGTCGGCATGGATGTGGTGAAAACCAAGATCTCCCAGCTCAATGGCACGGTCAACGTGTTCTCGCAGAAGGGCCAGGGCTCGAAGATCATCATCAAGGTGCCGCTGACCCTGGCGATCATGCCGACGCTGATGGTGATGCTGGAGAACCAGGCCTTTGCCTTCCCCTTGGTCAACGTCAACGAGATCTTCCATCTCGACCTGTCTCGCACCAACGTGGTCGACGGCCAGGAAGTGGTGATCGTGCGCGACAAGGCGTTACCGCTGTTCTATCTCAAGCGTTGGCTGGTGCCGCAGGCTTTCCAGGAGGAACAGCGCGAAGGCCATGTGGTGATCCTCACCGTGGGCAGCCATCGCATCGGCTTTGTCGTCGATCAATTGGTCGGTCAGGAAGAGGTGGTAATCAAGCCACTGGGCAAGATGCTGCAAGGCACGCCCGGCATGTCCGGCGCCACGATCACTGGTGACGGACGCATCGCATTGATTCTCGACGTACCGAGCATGCTCAAGCGCTACGCTCGACGTTTCTGATGTTTCGCGGCGCGGGCCATGGCTTCGCGCCGTCTAGGAGTGTGTATGGCTGTTAAGGTTCTGGTGGTGGACGACTCCGGCTTTTTCCGCCGGCGTGTCTCGGAAATCCTGTCTGCTGACCCCAGCATTCAGGTCGTGGGCACGGCTACCAACGGGCGTGAGGCCATCGATCAGGCGCTGGCACTCAAGCCCGACGTGATCACCATGGATTACGAGATGCCGATGATGGACGGCATCACCGCTGTGCGAAACATCATGCAGCGCTGTCCAACGCCGGTGCTGATGTTCTCCTCGCTGACGCACGAAGGGGCGCGGGTGACCCTCGATGCCCTGGACGCCGGCGCGGTGGATTTCCTGCCGAAGAACTTCGAAGACATCTCGCGCAACCCCGAGAAGGTCAAGCAGATGCTCTGCGAGAAGGTGCACAGCATCGCACGCAGCAACCGTCGTTTCAGCTCGGCTGCAGTGGCGCCGGCGCCGACTGCGGCCAGCCCGAGCGCGGCGCCGATTAGCCGTCCTGCTGCCTCGACACGACCTGCTCTACCGGCTCCCGCTTCCGCAACTCCTGCACGTAGCGGTGGTGGGGCTGCGATTTCGTCTGCTCCCAAGCGCAAGGCTTACAAGCTGGTTGCCATCGGCACCTCGACCGGTGGCCCGGTGGCTCTGCAGCGTGTGCTGACCCAGCTACCGGCGAATTTTCCAGCGCCCATCGTACTCATCCAGCATATGCCGGCCGCGTTCACCAAGGCCTTTGCCGAGCGCCTGGACAAGCTGTGCCGCATTCAGGTCAAGGAAGCCGAAGACGGCGATATTCTGCGGCCCGGTCTGGCGCTGCTGGCACCTGGCGGCAAGCAGATGATGGTCGATGCGCGCGGTGCGGTGAAAATCCTCCCGGGTGACGAGCGTCTCAACTACAAACCCTGTGTCGATATCACCTTTGGCTCGGCAGCCAAGTCCTATGGTGACAAGGTACTGGCCGTGGTACTCACCGGTATGGGCGCCGATGGCCGCGAGGGTGCGCGTCTGCTCAAGCAGGGCGGGAGCCAGGTATGGGCGCAGGATGAGGCCAGTTGCGTGATCTATGGCATGCCCATGGCGGTGGTCAAGGCCAATCTGACCGATGCCGTCTATAGCCTCGATGACATTGGCCGGCATCTGACCGAGGCCTGCCAGTGAACAGTGTTGATGCGGAAACCTGCGCATGGATGTACTGAGCCTTATTGGCGTCATCCTGGCGTTCGTTGCCATTCTGGGCGGCAATTATCTTGAGGGTGGGCATGCTGGTGCCTTGCTCAATGGCCCGGCCGCGCTGATCGTCATCGGTGGTACCTTGGGTGCAGCGTTTCTGCAGGCGCCCGTGCAGGTATTCAAACGGGCCATGGGGATCCTGCGCTGGATTTTCTTTCCGCCGCGTATCGATCTGCCTGGTGGTATCAATCGTGTGGTTGGCTGGAGCATGGTGGCGCGCAAGGAAGGCCTGCTGGGGCTTGAAGCGGTCGCCGATGCCGAGCCTGATCCCTATGCGCGCAAGGGGCTGCAGTTGCTGGTCGACGGCGCCGAGCCGGAATCCATTCGCAGCATTCTCGAAGTCGACCTCTATACCCAGGAAGCGCGTGATATCCAGGCTGCCAAGGTATTCGAAAGCATGGGCGGCTACGCGCCGACCATCGGCATCATTGGTGCGGTAATGGGGTTGATTCATGTGATGGGCAATCTGGCCGACCCGAGCATGCTCGGCAGTGGCATTGCCGTGGCGTTCGTTGCCACCATTTATGGTGTGGGGTTCGCCAACCTGCTGCTGTTGCCTGCGGGCAACAAGCTCAAGGCCATTGCCATGCGTCAGTCGCGCTACCGTGAGATGCTGCTCGAAGGCATCCTGTCCATTGCCGAGGGAGAGAATCCACGCTCCATCGAACTGAAGCTGCAAGGCTTCATGGACTGATGGAGGGATGGCATGGCACGCAGGCGGCATCATGAAGAGCACGAGAATCACGAGCGTTGGCTGGTGTCCTACGCTGACTTCATCACCCTGTTGTTCGCCTTCTTCGTGGTGATGTACTCGATTTCCTCGATCAATGAAGGCAAGTACAAGGTTCTTTCCGATTCGCTGACGGGCGTGTTCAACCAGCCGGATCGTTCGATCAAGCCAATTCCGGTTGGTGAGGAGCGGCCGCGTACCAGTCAGCCGGATGATAGCGCCATGGACGATCCCAGTTCGGACTCGACCCTGCAGAGTATTGCCTCCAGCGTGCGTGAGGCCTTTGGTGAGTTGATCCAGGCCGATCAGCTGACCGTGCGCGGCAACGAGATGTGGATCGAGATCGAACTCAGTTCCAGCTTGCTGTTTCCCAGCGGTGATGCCATTCCGAACAACCAGGCGTTCGATATCATCGAAAAGGTGGCCAAGATTCTGGCGCCTTATCAAAACCCGGTTAAGGTCGAGGGCTTCACTGACAACCTGCCGATTCAGACGGCTCAATATCCAACCAACTGGGAGTTGTCGGCTGCGCGGGCGGCGAGCATCGTACGCATGCTGGCGATGGAGGGTGTCGACCCTTCGCGTCTTGCCGTTGTCGGCTATGGTGAGTTCCAGCCGGTAGCCGACAACGCCACGGCCGAGGGCCGGGCGCGGAATCGCCGAGTCGTGCTGGTGATTTCACGCAACCTTGAAACGCGCCGCAGTGATGGATCTGCCGCGACTCAGCAAAACGGGGCTGGCACGCAACCTGCACCGCCGTCTGCGTCGGGGGTTCCACAGTCGTGAAGCCGTCAAATTCCAGTCGCTTGCTCCGTGCCAGTGACGCCATTCTCGGCCTGAGCGCCTCTTGCCGGGAGGATAAGAGAACATGAAAGTCTGGGCAGTAGCCAATCAGAAGGGAGGGGTCGGCAAGACCACCACCTCCATTGCCCTGGCAGGCCTGTTGGCCGATGCCGGCAAGCGTGTAGTCGTGGTCGATCTCGATCCGCATGGGTCGATGACCAGTTATTTCGGCCATGATCCCGACACGCTGGAGCACAGTTGCTTCGATCTGTTCCTGCATCAGGGCAATGTGCCGCAAGGCCTGCCCAAGCAGCTGCTGCACAGCACCAGTCACGAGAATATCTCCCTGTTGCCGTCGAGCACCGCGCTGGCCACGCTCGAGCGCCAGTCACCGGGGCAGAGTGGCCTGGGTCTGGTAATCGCCAAGAGCCTGGCGCAGCTGTGGCAGGATTTCGATCATGCTGTCATCGACAGCCCGCCACTGCTCGGCGTACTGATGGTCAATGCCCTGGCAGCCAGCCAGCAACTGGTGATTCCGGTACAGACCGAGTTCCTCGCGGTGAAGGGCCTGGAGCGCATGATCACCACGCTGGCGATGATCAACCGTTCGCGCAAGCAGGCCTTGCCCTACACCATCGTGCCGACGCTGTTCGACCGTCGTACCCAGGCGTCCATGAGCACGCTGCGGGTGCTGCGCAATACCTATCCCGAGCACCTGTGGCCGGCCTACATTCCGGTGGATACGCGCTTGCGTGATGCCAGCCGGGCAGGGCGCACGCCTTCGCAGTTCGATGCGGGCAGCCGTGGCGTGATCGCCTATCGGGCACTGCTCAAGCATCTGCTCAGCCAACAGAATGCAGCACAGGTGGCCTGAGATGAGCGTCTATGTCGACTGGCTCGTCTCAAGTCTGGGCATGCTGCGGCCGATATGCTGTCAAGCTCTTATCCCGGGTTTCCGTCATGAGTCGTGATCTCGCCACTGCCACACGTTCACAGCTGGCTCTGCAGTCCTATCTCGATGGCCTGCTGCAGGAGGCTGCTGCCGAACTGGAGATGTCTGTCAGCCTCGATGAGTTCGAAGCTGCGGTGCTCGAGGAGCAGGTGCGCGATGCCCGATTGGTCGAGCCGGTAGCGCCAACGGTTGCGCCTGTTGCACTTGCAACTGTGGTCGAGCCGCAGGTTAAGGCCCCTGTTGCGCCGGTGGAGTTGCTCGCGCCGACACGGGTGCCGGTGATCGAAGAGGCGCCGCCAGAGGTTGCGGTCCATGCCGAGCCGGTGCCGCAACCGGCTGCCTTGCTCGCCGATGGCCGTCCGGCATGGGCCGAGGAGCCATTCGAGTGTCTGTTGTTCGACGTCGCCGGGCTGACCCTGGCGGTACCGCTGATTTGCCTGGGCTCGATCTATCCGCTCGAAGGCCAGGAGTTGACGCCGCTGTTCGGTCAGCCGGAGTGGTTTCTCGGTATTCTGCCCAGCCAGTCCGGTAACCTGAAGGTGCTGGATACGGCGCGCTGGGTGATGCCGGAACGTTACCGTGATGACTTCCGTGAAGGGCTGCAATACGTGATTTCGGTGCAGGGCTACGAGTGGGGGCTGGCGGTGCATCAGGTCAGCCGCTCTATTCGTCTGGATCCGGACGAGGTCAAGTGGCGCAGCCAGCGCAGCCAGCGACCCTGGCTGGCCGGTACGGTGATTGAACACATGTGTGCACTGCTCGACGTGGCGGCGCTGGCCGAGTTGATCGCCAGCGGCGCGGCGAAACGCCTGAATGGCGGAAAGAATTGGTGAGTCTGCACCAACGGGCTCTATAGTTGATGACAAGCGGGTCGACCCGCGCATGCCGCACTGAGCGGTTTTTGATGAGGCTAGGGACATGAAGAAAAGTTCTGCACAGGGTGCCGAAGATCCGATTCTGCAGTGGGTGACCTTTCGCCTGGATAACGAGACCTACGGCATTAACGTGATGCAGGTGCAGGAAGTCCTGCGTTACACCGAGATCGCCCCGGTACCGGGTGCTCCGAGCTATGTGCTGGGCATCATCAACCTGCGTGGCAACGTGGTTACCGTAATCGATACCCGCCAGCGTTTCGGCCTGGGTTCGGCGCCGGTCACCGACAACACCCGTATCGTCATCATCGAAGCGGACAAGCAAGTGGTCGGCATCCTGGTCGATAGCGTGGCCGAAGTGGTCTACCTGCGTCAGTCCGAGATCGAGACTGCACCGAACGTCGGTAACGACGAGTCGGCCAAGTTCATCCAGGGCGTGTGCAACAAGAACGGCGAGCTGCTGATTCTGGTCGAACTGGACAAGATGATGTCCGAAGAAGAGTGGTCGGAGCTGGAGAGCATCTGAGCCATGTCCGAGTTTGCCATGCTGGCTGCGGCCCTTGCCTTCGTGGCGCTGCTCTGCGTGGCATTGGGCATCGTCTGCCATGGCCTGCAGCGCAACCAGCAGCGTCTGCTGGCTGAGCAGGCCAAGCGTGATGCCGTGCGCGATGCTCGGATCAAGGAGCTGGGTAAACGGCTGGATGCCTACCTGACCGGCAGCATTCGCATGGGCGAAGAGTTGCACGAGTTGCGGCGTGTGGTGGCGCCGTTGCCGGATAAGGTCAGTCAGATCGAGCAGCGCGACCCCAGTAGCCTGTCCTTCACGCAGGCCGCACGCCTGGTGGGCATGGGCGCCAGCGTCGAAGATCTGACCCAGTCCTGTGGGTTGAGCAAGGCCGAGGCCGAGCTGATCAGTCGCCTGCACAAGCCCAAGGCCGGCCAGGCGCAATAGAGCCCGTATGGCGCCGCTCCCTCAGGCTTTCTCCGCGCCGGCACCCATTAAGACTGGCTTTCGCCTGCGCGCGGCTGAAGTAATCGCATCGTCACTCAGTTCGCCGGCCCCTCGAGTTGGCGCAGTGCAGGGCTGACGTCACGCTCCGTGTCCGTCTTAAAGCCTGGTGGTGCCTTGCCCTGCAGGTACCAGGCGAAGGCGATGATTTCGGCGATGCAGCGATACAGCGTCTCGGGAATCGCGTCGCCCAGCTCCAGGCGTGCCAGCAGGCGCACCAGCTCGGCATTCTCGTAGATTGGCACCTCGTACTCGCGGGCGATGGCGAGAATGGCCTCGGCCAGTTCGTCGTCGCCCTTGGCGCTGAGTACCGGCGCACTTTGTCCATCGTAATTCAGGGCAATGGCCTGGCGCGGTTCGGGCTGTGGCTTGCGGCTCATGCGGTTTCATCCACCCAGCGTTGTTCCAGCGAGGTCTTCGGGCCCTGCGGCGGCATACCCTGGCGACAGGTCAGCTCAGCGACTTCCAGGCCGGCGGCTTGCAGGCGCTCACGCAGGTTGCCCAGTTCGGCGTTGATCAGCGATGCGGTATCGGCGCGTTCGGCCCATAACTGGCTGGAGAGGCTGCCGCGTAGCAACTGAGCCCGAACCTGCAGTGGGCCAAGGTGGTCGAGATCGAAGGCCAGTTCCACGCGCCAGAGTGTTTCCTTCTGTTCCGCTTTTTCCGCCTTGGCGCTGTCTTCGCGCTGCAGTTTGACCTGCAGCGGAATCACCTCCTGCTGATGGCGCATGGGCAGCTCCAGCTGCCAGGTGGTCAGCAGGTTGCCGTTGGCGTCGACCTGGGTTTGCGCGAGGCTCGACAGTTGGTGGGTCTGCAGCCGTGAGACGGCCGCTGCGGCGAGCTTCAGCAGGGTTTCCAGGTCGGCTTCGCCATCCATGTTCTGCAGCAAGCGTGAGGGCAGGGGAAAGGTCAGCGCCTGTTGGCGTGCCGACCCGGCAGCGCCTGCGCCGAGCAGTTGCCGGGCCAGGTTGGGCAGGTTCTGGCCGAGGGCGTTCTGCAGGCCGGCAAGGGGACCGGAAACCCCTGGCAGTTGCGGCATCAGCTGGGCGATCAGACGCAGTAGGTTGGCCTTCAGGTTCTGCGGCAGTGTACCGGTCTGGCCCTGCAGCAGTTTGGCTTCGAGCAGCACACCGCTGCCTTCGAGTGCCTGGGCCAGGCCCTTGGCGGTACTCAGCTGGGTGCTGTCGGGGAGGGCGCCAAGCAGTTTGTCGATACTGCCGCGCAGGGCTTCATCGCCGCCGCTCAGCTTCTGCAGGCCCTTGAACAGACCCTCCAGCGATGCCTGGCGATTCTGCTGGGCGGCCAGTTGCTGGCCCAGTACCAATTGATCGAGGCGGCCACTGAGCGGCAGGAAGGCGAGGCTCTGGCTGCCCTGCACCTGCGCGCTGAGCAGGCTGCCGAGCGGCAGCGCCTGCGGACTGTCGAGCGCCAGCTGGCTGCCGGCGAGCGGGGTATTGAGCAGGTTCACCACCAGGCGATAGATTGTCTGCGCATTCTGTGTCGGCAGCGGGGCGCTGCTGACGACCTTGCCCTGCACCAGCGTGCCGGGTGGTAGTTGTTGCAGGTCAAGGCTGGTCAGCGGCTTGTCACCGCCAGCCTGCAAGGCCAGCGCCAGGCGAGTGTCCGACAGTGCTGTGACCACCAGTGCGCTGCCCTGGGCCAGTGGCCTGGGGCTTTCGGCTTGCAGAGTCGCCTGCTTGCCACCGGCGAGGGTCAGTTTGAGCAGCAGTTGGAAGCTTTGCGCCTGCTCACGAATCGCCACGACTTCGGCCTTGGCGCTTTCGCCGGCCGCCAGCATGCCTTCCAGCGGCTGCAACAGACGCACGGCCATGTCTGCGGCAGTCGCAGTGTTGCGAATCACCGGCACGGCAGGGGGAAGCGGGCGTGGGCTGCTGATTTCGCTCATGGGCTCTCACGTATCTGATGGTGTACTGCTTCGCGAGTACAGCCTAAGGCCGATTTGCCTGCGACAGATTAACACCCTGTCGAAAATGCTGACTGCGGGGGCAGTGACGCGACATGTATAATGCCGTCCCGTTGCGCAGCGCACTTCCGGCACGCGTCAGTATAGCGGCCGGAGCACCGTCGACTTTAACCCTGCCAGGTATCGATGACCCGTCCCGTTCCCCTTCTCGAAGCCGTGGCGCTCAGCTGTGAGCGGGACTGGCGCATGCTCTTCGAGCAGTTGCACTTCGCTCTGCAGCCAGGCGACATGCTGCAGATCAGCGGCCCCAACGGCAGCGGCAAGACCAGCCTGTTACGGCTGATCGCTGGCCTGCGTCAGCCGACCTCCGGCGACATCCTTTTGCAGGGCCAGGCCCTGGCCGAGCAGCGCAGTGAACTGGCGCGCAACCTGTTGTGGATTGGCCATGCCGCCGGCATCAAGGGCCTGCTGACTGCCGAAGAGAACCTGGCCTGGCTCTGCGCGTTGCATCGCCCGGCCAGTCGCGAGGCGATCTGGCAGGCGCTGGAAGCGGTCGGCCTGCGCGGTTTTGAGGACGTTCCCTGTCATACCCTGTCGGCCGGCCAACAGCGCCGTGTCGCGCTGGCACGCCTTTATTTGGCCGATACGCCGCCGCTATGGGTGCTCGATGAGCCGTTCACCGCGCTGGACAAGAGCGGTGTGGCGCAACTCGAAGCGCACCTGGCCGGCCATTGCGAACGCGGTGGCGTCGTGGTGCTGACCACTCACCACAGTCTGCAGCGTACACCGGCGACCTATCGCGACCTGGATCTGGGGCAGTACGCCGCATGAGCAACGTTTTCACACAGCTGCTGTCGCGCGAAATGCGCCTGCTTGCTCGTCGTCCGTCCGACCTGGCCAACCCCCTGGTATTCTTCGCCATCGTGATTGCGCTGTTCCCGCTGGCGGTGGGGCCAGAGACGCAATTGTTGCAAACCCTTTCTCCGGGTCTGGTCTGGGTCGCAGCCCTTTTGGCCGTGCTGCTCTCGCTGGACGGGCTTTTCCGCAGTGATTTCGAGGATGGCTCGCTGGAACAGTGGGTCCTTTCGTCGCACCCCCTGCCTCTTCTGGTGTTGGCCAAGGTGCTGGCACACTGGCTTTTCAGTGGTCTGGCGCTGGTTTTGCTGGCGCCTGTGCTGGCGCTGATGCTTGGTCTGCCTGGGCGTTGCCTGCCGGTACTGCTGATTTCCCTGCTGCTCGGCACCCCGGTGCTGAGCCTGCTCGGCGCGGTGGGCGCGGCGCTCACCGTTGGTCTTAAGCGCGGCGGCCTGCTGCTGGCGCTGCTGATCCTGCCGCTGTACATTCCGGTGCTGATTCTTGGCAGCGGGGCGCTGCAGGCGGCCTTGCAAGGACTGCCGGCTAGCGGTCACCTGTTGTGGCTGGCCAGCCTCACCGCCCTGGCGGTGACCCTGACACCTTTTGCGATTGCCGCCGGTCTGACCATCAGTGTCGGCGAATAAGAACGAACCGTGATGTAGCCCGGATGCAATCCGGGAGCTCTCGACAGCCTCCCCGGATTGCATCCGGGCTACGTGTAGATGATGAGTCGACTGAATGAACTGGACGTGGTTTCACAAGTGGGGTTCGCCCAAGTGGTTCTATGAGATGAGCGGCCGCTGGCTGCCTTGGCTCAGTATCGCTGCTGTGTTGCTGATCGCCGCTGGCCTGATCTGGGGCCTGGCGTTCGCGCCGCCGGACTACCAGCAGGGCAATAGCTTTCGCATCATCTACATTCATGTTCCGGCGGCTTTCCTGGCGCAGTCGATCTACGTGACCCTGGCGATCGCCGGCCTGGTCGGGCTGGTGTGGAAGATGAAGCTGGCCGATGTCGCCCTGCAGCAGGCTGCCCCCGTCGGCGCCTGGATGACCGCCATCGCATTGCTCACGGGGGCCATCTGGGGCAAACCGACCTGGGGCACCTACTGGGTATGGGACGCGCGCCTGACCTCGATGCTGATCCTGCTGTTCCTGTATTTCGGCGTCATCGCCCTGGGCAATGCGATCAGCAACCGCGACAGCGCCGCCAAGGCCTGTGCCGTGCTCGCGATCGTCGGTGTGGTCAACATTCCGATCATCAAGTACTCGGTGGAATGGTGGAACTCACTGCACCAGACCGCCACCTTCAAGATCACCGAAAAACCGGCCATGCCGATGGAGATGTGGCTGCCGCTGCTGCTGGCGGTGCTGGGGTTCTACTGCTTCTTCGGCGCCGTGCTGCTCTATCGCATGCGTCTTGAAGTGCTCAAGCGTGAAGCGCGCAGCAGTTGGGTGAAAGCCGAAGTGCAGACATTGGTGGAGGGCAAGGCATGAGTTTCGCGTCGTTCTCCGAGTTTCTCGCCATGGGCACTCATGGTGTATTCGTCTGGAGTGCCTACGGCGTCAGCCTGGCGATCCTGGCGTTGAATGTGGTGCTGCCAATCCTGGCGCGCCGCCGTTACCTGCAAGACGAGGCGCGTCGTTTGCGCCGGGAGAAGTCGAAGTGAATCCGGTTCGCAAGAAACGCCTGTACATCGTTCTGGCCATCCTCTGTGGCGTCAGCATCGCCGTGGCGCTGGCGCTGACCGCGCTGCAGGAGAACATCAACCTGTTCTACACCCCGAGTCAGATCGCCAATGGCGAAGCGCCCGAGGGCACGCGCATTCGTGCCGGTGGTCTGGTCGAAGAGGGCTCGGTGAAGCGCTCCCCCGATACCCTGGAAGTCGACTTCGTCGTCACCGATGGCGCCCATGGCGTGACCATTCGCTACAGCGGCATCCTGCCGGATCTGTTTCGTGAAGGGCAGGGCATCGTCGCTCTGGGGCGTGTCAATGCAGAGGGCGTGCTGGTGGCTGACGAGGTACTGGCCAAGCACGACGAGAACTACATGCCGCCTGAAGTCATGCAGGCGCTGGAAAAGAGCGGAATGATGCAGAAGCACAACGAGGCCAAGGCCGCCAAACAAGGCTATCAGCAGGAGAGCGCACAATGATTCCCGAGCTCGGCCATCTGGCGATGATTCTGGCGCTGTGCCTGTGCCTGGTACAGGCGACGCTACCGCTGATCGGTGCCTGGCGCGGTGACCACCAATGGATGAGCCTGGCGCAGCCGGCTGCCTGGGGTCAGTTCGCCTTTCTGTTGTTTTCCTTCATCTGTCTGACCTATGCATTCATGGTCGACGATTTCTCCGTCGCCTACGTGGCCAACAACTCCAACACGGCACTGCCCTGGTACTACAAGTTCAGTGCGGTGTGGGGCGCACACGAAGGCTCCCTGCTGCTGTGGGCGTTGATTCTGGCGGGCTGGACCTTCGCCGTGGCGATCTTCTCGCGCCACCTGCCGGAGGAGATGCTGGCCCGCGTACTGGCAGTGATGGGCATGATCAGCATTGGTTTTCTGCTGTTCCTGATCGTCACCTCCAACCCCTTCGAACGTCTGCTGCCGAACTCGCCGGCTGATGGCCGCGACCTCAATCCCTTGTTGCAGGACTTCGGCCTGATCGTGCATCCGCCGATGCTGTATATGGGCTACGTCGGTTTCTCGGTGGCCTTTGCCTTCGCCATCGCCGCATTGCTCGGCGGCAAGCTCGATGCTGCCTGGGCGCGCTGGTCGCGGCCCTGGACTACCGTTGCCTGGGCTTTCCTTGGTATCGGTATCGCCCTGGGCTCCTGGTGGGCCTACTACGAGCTCGGCTGGGGCGGCTGGTGGTTCTGGGACCCGGTAGAGAACGCGTCCTTCATGCCCTGGTTGGTGGGCACGGCGCTGATCCACTCATTGGCCGTGACTGAGAAGCGCGGCGTGTTCAAGAGCTGGACGGTGCTGCTGGCCATCGCCGCCTTCTCCCTCAGCCTGCTGGGTACCTTCCTGGTTCGCTCTGGTGTGCTGACCTCCGTGCATGCTTTTGCCACCGACCCGGAGCGCGGCGTGTTCATTCTCGCCTTCCTGCTGGTGGTGGTGGGCGGTTCGCTGGCGTTGTTCGCCGTGCGCGCGCCGGTGGTCAAGAGCCAGGTCGGCTTTGGCTTGTGGTCGCGTGAGGCGCTGCTGTTGGTCAACAACATCGTGCTGGTGGTGTCGGCCGCGATGATTCTGCTCGGCACCCTCTACCCGCTGGTGCTCGATGCGCTGACCGGCGCCAAGCTGTCGGTCGGCCCGCCTTACTTCAACGCGCTGTTCCTGCCGCTGATGGCACTGCTGATGGCGGTGATCAGTGTCGGCGTGCTGGTGCGCTGGAAGGATACCCCGCTGAAATGGTTGGGCAGCATGCTGGCACCGGTGCTGGTGGCCAGCGTGGTGCTGGCGGTAGTCGCCACTTTCCTGCATGGCGATTTCCACTGGGCCGTTCTGGCCGTCTGCCTGCTGGCCTTCTGGGTGATCCTGGCTGGCGTGCGCGACATCCTCGACAAGACCCGGCACAAGGGCCTGCTAAAAGGCCTGCCGAGCCTGGGCCGCAGCTACTGGGGCATGCAGATGGCGCACTTCGGTTTCGCCGTATGCGCCCTGGGTGTGGTGCTCACCAGCCTTGGCAGCTACGAGCGCGATCTGCGTATGGCGCCGGGTGACTCGGTGGAATTGGGCGGCTATCGCTTCCAGTTTGAGGGCGCGGTGCATCATGAAGGCCCCAACTTCATTTCCGACAAGGGCACGGTGCGTGTGTTCGACGGCGAGCGGCAGATCAGCGTGCTGCACCCGGAGAAGCGCCTGTACACCGTGCAGCAGGCGACCATGACCGAGGCGGGCATCGATGCCGGCTTCACTCGCGACCTGTTCGTCGCCCTCGGCGAGCCGCTGGAGCAGGGCGCCTGGGCCGTACGCATTCACATCAAACCGTTCGTCCGCTGGATCTGGCTGGGCGCGCTGCTGATGGGCTTCGGCGGCTTCCTCGCTGCAGCCGACAAGCGCTACCGCATCAAGGTCAGAACCCGCGTGCGCGAAGCCCTGGGCATGCAGGAGGCCAGCGCATGAGACGCCTGCTTCTGCTGTTGCCGCTGCTGGCCTTTCTGGCGATTGCCGTATTCCTCTATCGCGGCCTGTTCCTCGACCCGTCCGAGTTGCCCTCGGCGCTGATCGGCAAGCCGTTTCCGGCTTTCAGCCTGCCGGCGCTGGACGATCCCGAGCGCACCCTCAGCGAGGCTGACATCAAGGGCCGGCCTGCGCTGGTCAACGTCTGGGCCACCTGGTGCCCGGCCTGCCGTCACGAGCATCCGGTGCTGAACAAGCTGGCCGAGGCTGGCGTGGTGATCCATGGGGTCAACTACAAGGATCAGCGCGAACCTGCGCAGAAATGGCTGCGCGACCTGCACAATCCGTATCAGCTCAACATCGAGGACGCCAAGGGCAGCCTCGGTCTGGACCTGGGTGTGTACGGCGCGCCGGAAACCTTCTTCGTCGATGCCAAGGGCATCATCCGTCACAAGTTCGTCGGCACCATCGACGAGCGGATCTGGCGCGAGACGCTGGCGCCGATCTACCAGCAATTGGTTGACGAGGCCCAGCCATGAAGCGTCTGTTGATTTTTGCCAGTTTGGCACTGGGGCTGTTGGCCAGTGCGCATGCCGCCATCGATACCTTTGAGTTCGCCAACGACGCCGAGCGTCAGCGCTATCGCAATCTGATCGAAGAGCTGCGCTGCCCGAAGTGCCAGAACCAGAACATCGCCGACTCCGATGCGCCGATCGCCATGGACCTGCGCAACGAGATCTTCCGCATGCTCGAAGAGGGCAAGAGCAACGAGGAAATCATCGATTTCCTGGTCTCGCGCTATGGCGACTTCGTGCTCTACAAGCCGCCGCTGACCAGTCGCACGCTGCTGCTCTGGTACGGCCCGGCCGGCATGTTGGTAATCGGCTTCGGTGTGCTGGGGGTGATTCTCCTGCGCCGTCGCAGCCAGAACAAAGACCGCTCTGCTGCTGGCCTCTCCGTCGATGAGCAGGCGCGCCTCGCCGCATTGCTCGAGCAAAACTCTCAGGACAACAAAGACCGATGATCGATTTCTGGTTGCCCGCCGGGCTGCTGTTGCTGACTGCCCTGGCTTTTCTGTTGATTCCGGTACTGCGTATTCGCAAGCTGCAGGCCGAAGAAGACCGTACCGCACTCAACGTCACCCTCTATCAGGAGCGCCTGCAGGAGCTGGAAAACCAACTCCAGGCTGGCGTGCTCGATGAAGCGCAGATGGAGGCCGGTCGTGCCGAGGCGGCGCGCGAGCTGCTGGATGATACCGAAGGCGTGCAGCGCCGCAGCAGCGTGCTCGGCGGCAAGATTCCGCTGGTGTCGGCGCTGCTGGTGCCGGTGCTGGGGGTTGCCCTTTATCTGCACTGGGGCGCTGTCGATGAGGTCGTACAGACTCGCCAACTGGCCGCTGCGCAGCCGCAAAGCATCGAGGAGATGACTGCGCGCCTGGAGCAGACCGTGCAGCAACAGCCGGAGTCTGCCGAGGCCTGGTACTTCCTCGGTCGTACCTATATGGCGCAGGAGCGTGCCGCAGATGCTGCCAAGGCCTTTGGGCGTGCCGTGGACGTCGCCGGACGTGCGCCGGAGCTGCTCGGTCAATGGGCGCAGGCGCTGTATTTCGCCGAAGGCAAACAGTGGAACGAGCAACTGCAGGCGCTTACCGACGAAGCGTTGCAGGCTGATCCGGAAGAGGTCACCAGCCTCGGTCTGCTGGGTATCGCTGCCTACGAAAGCCAGCGCTATGCCGATGCCGTGCGCTACTGGGAGCGTCTGGTCGCCGTGTTGCCGGAGCAGGATCCGTCCCGTGCGGCCATCGCCGGTGGTATCGAACGTGCCCGCCAGCAGATGGCTGAGGGCGAGCAGCCCAGCGCTGCAGCCGAGCCGGACGCCAAGGTTCAGGCGCTGCAGGTCAGCGTATCGCTGGCGCCCGACGTGCAGCAGAACGTGCAGCCGGACGATGCCGTGTTCATCTTTGCTCGTGCCCTCAGTGGCCCGCCAGTGCCGTTGGCGGTCAAGCGCCTGAAGGTTTCCGACCTGCCGGCGCAAGTCAGCCTGTCGGATGTGGACGCAATGATGCCACAGCTGAAAATCTCCCAATTCGACCAGGTACAACTGGTGGCGCGTATATCGCGCGCTGGCAATGCCACTCAGGGTGAATGGATCGGCCAGAGCGGTCCGGTGGCCAACACGGCCACTGACTTACAGACGCTACTGATCGACAGCCGCGACGGGCAGCCACAGTGAAGCGTTTGGTGCTGGCCTGCGTACTCGGGCTTGGCCTGAGCGGCTGCGTATTGCAGCAACCGAGTACACCGGTTGGCCAGTTGCCGCCGGTGCAGCAGCCGTCGCACCCGCGCTACGCGCCGCCGCCTGGGGTGAAGAGCCACTGGAACCCGGGGCTGGGCGTCTATGTAGTCGAAGGTGCACGTGATCTGTACTACCGCGAGCGCATCTTCTACCGCTGGGAGGGCGGCTGGAGCTGGTCGCCACAGGCCGGCGGGCCGTGGCGGGATACCGACAGCTCCGGCATTCCTCCGGGGCTGTTCCGCCAGTATCAGAATCGCTGATCGCGCGGTAGGGCGGGAGCAACCCGCCGCATTTCAGATAAGACTTCTCGGGTCGTCTTTCGCAGGCGCTTCGGCGCGAAGGTTTTGGCTTTGCGCCGTGCTTGATTCGTCGCGAGGCGCGGCTCTTGTGCCGCATCCATGTCGAAATCCCGCCCCGTGGCGAAGCTTTACCGTTGCGTCGCGCTCTCGGTTCGCGGCGGGGCGCCGCTCCTACGGGTAGGGGGTGTTCCGGGTTTCTATGTAGGAGCCCCGCCCCGGGGCGAAGCTTTGCCGTTGCGTCGCGCTCTCGGTTCGCGGCGGGGCGCCGCTCCTACGGGTAGGGGGTGTTCCGGGTTTCTATGTAGGAGCCCCGCCCCGGTGCGAAGCTTTGCCGTTGCGGCGCTCTCTCGATTTGCGGCGGGGCGCCGCTCCTACGGGTAGGGGGTGTTCCGGGTTTCTGCGTAGGAGCCCCGCCCCGGTGCGAAGCTTTGCCGTTGCGGCGCGCTCTCGGTTCGCGGCGGGGCGCCGCTCCTACGGGTAGGGGGTGTTCCGGGTTTCTGTGTAGGAGCCCCGCCCCGGGGCGAAGCTTTGCCGCAGCGGCGCTCTCTCGATTCGTGGCGCAGCGCCGCCCCTGTACGGGCGGCGCATTGACGCTTGACTGACGGATAGCTTCGCTCCGGGCTCAATGCGCCCAGATCAAACCCACCAGCAGATAGCAGGCCAGCGTGACGACCACCACGCCGAACAGGTTGAGGGCGAAGCCGGCCTTGATCATCGACTGTATCTTCATATGCCCGGTACCGAACACGATGGCGTTCGGTGGTGTCGCCACCGGCATCATGAAGGCGCAGCTGGCGGCGATGGCGGCCGGAATCGCCAGCAGCTCGGCCGGCATCCCCTGAGCCACGGCCAGCGCACCCAGCAGCGGCAGGAAGGCGGCGGCAGTCGCCGTGTTGGAGGTGATTTCAGTGAGGAAGATGATCACCAGCACCACCACGCCGACTATCGCGATCACGGGCAGGGCACCCAATGCGCCGAGACTCTGTGCAATCCACTCGGCCAGGCCGGAGCTGCGGATCACGCCGGCCAGCGACAAGCCACCACCGAACAGCAGCAATACACCCCATGGCAGTTTGCCGGCGCTTTCCCAGTTCATCAGGAATACACGTTTCTTGGTGTCTACCGGGATGATGAACAGCGCCAGTGCTGCGGCGATGGCGATGCTGGTGTCGTTCACACCCGATATCCAGTCGGCGATCAGCGGCTGGAATATCCAGGCCAGTGCCGTGACCACGAACACCAGTGCCACCAGCTTCTCACCCCGGCTCAGCGGGCCCAGCTCGGCCAGCTCGCTGCGGATCAGTTGAGTGCTGTCATGCCCGCGGAGGTTGAAGCCGTCACGGGTCAACCACCACCAGGTAAAGATCAGCATCATCGCGGATACCGGTACGCCCAGCAGCATCCACTGACCAAAACCGATCTGTACGTCGTAGTTGTCGGCCAGGAAGGCGGCCAGCAGCGCATTGGGTGGTGTGCCGATCAAAGTGGCGATCCCCCCCAGGCTTGCTGCATAGGCAATCGCCAGCAGCAGGGCGGTGGCGAAGCGCTCGCGGTCGGTCTCGCTGGTTTTATTTTCACCGCTGAGCATGGCGATCACCGACAGGCCGATGGGCAGCATCATGATGGTGGTGGCGGTATTGCTCACCCACATGCTGAGAAAGGCAGTGGCCATCATGAAACCGGCGATCTGCCTGCTCGGCTTGCTGCCCATGGCCAGCAGCGTCATCAGGGCGATGCGCTTGTGCAGGTTCCAGCGCTCCATGGCCAGGCCCAGGATGAAGCCGCCGAGGAACAGGTAGATGGTTGGATTGGCATAGGGCGCGGTCGCGGCGTTGAGGCTGTCGATGCCCAGCGCCGGGATTAACAGGATTGGCAACAGCGAGGTGGCCGGAATCGGGATGGCCTCGGTCGACCACCAGGTTGCCATCAGCAAGGCCAGGCCAATGGTGGCCCAGGCTGTGCTGGAAAGGCCGCTGGGCGGTTCGGTAACCAGGCAGGCGAGCAGTAGCAAGGGGCCCAAGATCAGGCCAATCCAGGCGGCCTTGGCAGGTGCCGTGGATTCATTGGTGGTAACGGCCATGGCGCGCTTCCTTCAGCTAAAAAAGGCGGGCTTTATAGCCCACAGGGCGACTTTATGACCACGCGCTGGCTGATCGGTTTTGCTTCAGCCTGTTTCAGAAGGGCGATGCCCCTGGCAATGCTCTGTTGAGCAGCGGCTGCACATATTGCGGGTGGTTACCGGCAATACGGGCAGCACTGGCTGCATGGCGTTGTTCAGTACGGCCGTCAGGTTCCTTAAGAAAAGTGCCTGTGTATGGTGCTGCCTGGTTAATAACAGGCTGGAACGCGATGAAAGGCACCTGTGTGCGCGACTCTAGGCCGTTGGTGGGGTGTCCCTGAGTACCCTATGCAAGCTTTGCAGGGCGACTCTTATTAGCCAGCAGGCGAGGATAAAGGGCAGGGTCAGTATGGACAGGCCAAGGCTGGCGAACCCGAATTGCAAGAGCAGGGCGAGCAGCACGCCTGCCCCGGGAGCCAGCGGGCAGCGATGCACCTGGCTCAGGGCGATGGCAGCGAGGCTGGCGTTGTAGCTGTAGAGGCTGCTCAGGGCGGCATCGGTGGGCCAGCCATTGACCATCGCCAGCATGAGTCCGCCGCTGGAGCCCAGCAACGCCCAGAGCGCTGCGTGGCCGTCGGCCAGGCGCAAGCCGAGCAGCAGGCACAGGCCGGCCCATGGCGAGTCGAGAAAAATCACCTGCCCCAGGCCGCATAGCACGGCGAGCAACAACTGCAGGGCGTTCAGCTCAGGCGTAGCGGCTATGTCTGCCGGGGGAGCGAGTAGCGGCTGGAGCTGACCGAACAGAGCCAGCAACAGCCAACCCAGCAGCACGAAGGGAAAGGTGAATGCAGGTAGCCAGCCATATTTGCGCATGCGCCGCATCCAGGGTGCCAGCAGCAGGCTGGACAGGGCGGCGCTGGCGATGATCAGCCCGGGCAGCAGCGGTGTCCATGGCAGTTTCAGGCTGAGCAGCAGGCCGAGCAGGATGCCGTTGTAGCCGTACAGGCCGATGGCGATGTCCGCAGGCGGGTAGCCGCGGCGTTGCGCAATCAGCATCGAGGTCAGACCGCCGAGCAAAGCGCCCGGCAGCAGATCCGGGGCGCCGATGAGGATGGCGAGCAGCACCAGCAGGCCGCAGCCGGGGTGCTGTTGCAGGAAGATTTGGGCGAAGCCGCAGAGCAGGGCGCGCAGGCTGTGCAGGGCAGGGTGTGAGGTTGGTAGTGGAGGCATGATATATGCGCCAAGAGAGCCCTCTCCCCCCAGCCCCTCTCCCGCAAGCGGGAGAGGGGAGTTGTCCAGGAGCCGTGTAGGGTGCGCTGTGCGCACCAAAAACGCCCTGCCATAGCAGGTGTGCAAGGCCCTGGCGGCCCCGCGACATCCTGCGTTGGCTATATGCCTAGCCCGGATGAAATCCGGGAAGCAGGAGTCGAGCATTCCCCGGATTTCATCCGGACTACGGTTCTTTATTGCGTTGAGAATCGTCGGCTCTATGCAGCGTTTCGATCCTCAGGCTCTTGATGCTGCCGGGTTGGCCGAAGGGTTCGCCGGCGGTGATCACCACGGTTTCGCCACGCTTGGCCAGGCCCTGAGCCTGGGGCGATTTCCAGGGCGGTGCTGGTGACTTCCTCGACCTTGCGCAGGTGTTCGTTAACCACCGAGTAGATGCCCAGGCCACGATCAGGCGGCGGGCGGTGGTGAGGCTCGGCGTGAGGCTCAAGATTGGCGCCTTGGGCCGCTCGCGCGAGGTGCGCAGGCTGCTGGCACCGGATTCGGTGTAGTTGGCCAATGCCGCCACCGGCAGGATCGAGCTGATGTGGCGTATGGCGCAGCTGATGGCGTCGCTGGCGGTGGCTTCTGCCTGCTTGGCGATCACCTTCAGGCGCAGGCGACCGTCGTCCAGTAGCAGGCTCTGACCGTTGACCAGTTGCACCTTGCCTTCGGCGAAACGGCCGACGCGCAGCTTCGGCCCCTGCAGGTCCATGAGGATGCCGATAGGCTGGTTCAGCTCGCGCTCAACCTCGCGCACCCACTGGTAGCGCTGGGCGTGGTCGGCGTGTTCGCCGTGGCTGAAGTTGAGGCGAAACAGGTTGACCCCGGCTTCCACCAAATGGCGTATATGCGCGGCGTCGCGGATGGCCGGGCCGAGGGTGGCGAGGATTTTCACTTTCTTGTCGGGAGTCATCTGGCAGACCTTGGTCATGAGTTTTGTTGATGGCGTTGCGGCGTAGGGCGGGTGCAACCCGCCACCAGCGCTTTGGCGGGTTGCACCCGCCCTACAGGGAGGAGCCCGGTGGTTCCGCACCTGCAGTTTCCAAGATTGCGAGGATCAGAATGGCGCGAAAGTCGTTGACGTTGGTGCGCGTCGGGCCGGTGACGATCAGCTCGTCGAGGGCGGCGAAGTAGCCATAGCCGTTGTTGTCGTCCAGCTCGTCGCGGGCGCTCAGGCCCTTGATGCCGGTGCGGGCGTAGCTGTAGGGCGTCATGATGGCGCCGGCGTTGTCTTCGGAGCCGTCGATACCGTCGGTGTCGCCGGCCAGCGCATAGACGCCAGGCAAGCCTTTGAGGCTCTCGGTGAGGCTGAGGAGGAATTCGGCGTTGCGCCCGCCACGGCCGTTGCCACGCACGGTGACGGTGGTTTCGCCGCCGGAAAGGATCGCGCACGGCGGCTTGATCGGCTGGCCATGCAGGACGATCTGCCGGGCGATGCCGGCGTGCACCTTGGCTACCTCGCGCGCCTCGCCCTCCAGGTCGCCGAGGATCAGCGCCGGGAAGCCGGCAGCCTCGGCCCTGGCGGCGGCGTCGAGCGATTGCTGCGGGGTGGCGATCAGCTGGAAGTGGCTGCGGGCGAGTACCGGATCGCCGTGCTTGACCGTTTCCGAGCGTGGATCTCCAGCCAGGCGCGCACGTTGGCCGGGATGTCGATGGTGTAGCGAGCCAGAATCGCCAGGGCTTCGGCCGAGGTGGTCGGGTCGCCCACTGTGGGGCCGGAGGCGATCACCGTGGCCTCGTCGCCGGGCACGTCGGAGATGGCGTAGGTGTAAACCGTGGCCGGCCAGCAGGCCTTGGCCAGACGGCCGCCCTTGATCGCCGAGAGGTGCTTGCGCACGCAGTTCATCTCGCCGATGGTGGCGCCGGATTTGAGCAGCGCCTTGTTGATCGCCTGCTTGTCCTGGAGGCTGATGCCGTCGGCCGGCAGAGCAAGCAGCGAGGAGCCGCCGCCGGAGAGGAGGAAGATCACCCGGTCGTCTTCGGTCAGGTTCGACACCAGCTCCAGCAGGCGGCGGGGACACGCTCGCCGGCGCCGTCCGGTACCGGGTGGGCGGCTTCCACCACTTCGATCTTCTTGCAGTCAGCGCCGTGCTCGTAGCGGGTCACCACCAGGCCGCTGACCTCGCCTTGCCACTGTTGCTCGATCACCTCGGCCATGGCCGCCGCAGCTTTGCCGGTGCCGATGACGATGACGCGGCCGCTGCGGTCGGCGGGCAAGTGGTCGGCCAGCACCTGGCGCGGATGCGCGGCGGCGATGGCGGTGGCGAACAGGTCGCGCAGCAGGCGTTGCGGATCGAAGGTCATGGCGGTGTTCTCTTGCAGATCGATTCCAGTCCGCAGATGCCGCGCGCAGCATCTGGGGAGTGGAATCGACCAACCTGGCAATCGGGCCGTGACACCTCCTGCCAGGAAGGTCGAAAGGGTGGGCCAGAAGCAAAGCCCCTCTCCCTGACCCTCTCCCATAAATGGGAGAGGGGACTGGTTTGGCGTACGCTGAAAATCGGTATAACGCCGAGCTGCTTGTCTCCCCTCTCCCGCATGCGGGAGAGGGGCCGGGGGAGAGGGCGCTTTGTTACTCGCCGCGGATATTGAAGTTGGCCATATGCTCCAGACCCTTGATCAGGCCGGAGTGGTCCCAACCGCTGCCGCCGAGGGCCGCGCAGGTGCTGAACACCTGCTGGGCGTTGGCGGTGTTGGGCAGGTTCAGGTCCAGCTCGCGGGCGCCGGACAGCGCCAGGTTGAGATCCTTCTGGTGCAGGCTGATACGGAAGCCTGGATCGAAGGTGCCCTTGATCATGCGCTCGCCGTGCACTTCGAGGATTTTCGAGCCAGCGAAGCCGCCCATCAGCGCTTCACGCACCTTGGCCGGGTCGGCGCCGTTCTTGGCGGCGAACAGCAGAGCTTCGGCCACTGCCTGGATGTTTAGCGCGACGATGATCTGGTTGGCCACCTTGGCGGTCTGGCCGTCGCCGTTGCCGCCGACGCGGGTGATGTTCTTGCCCATGGCCTGCAGCAGCGGCAGGGCGCGTTCGAAGGCATTCGGGCAGCCACCGACCATGATCGACAGGGTCGCGGCCTTGGCACCAACTTCACCGCCGGACACCGGGGCGTCCAGGTAGGCGGCGCCGGTGACCTTGATCTTCTCGGCGAAGGTCTTGGTCGCGGTGGGGGAGATCGAGCTCTTGTCGATCACTACCTTGCCAACGCCAACGCCAACGCCATCGGCAGTCGCGCCCTGGCTGTGGGGCGCGAGATAAAGGCCGCGCCGCTGACCGTCGCGGTGCTGGATGCCGGCGGGCATCTGATCAGCCTGCAACGCGAGGACGGCGCCAGCCTGTTGCGACCGTAGATCGCCATCGGCAAGGCCTGGGGCGCGCTGGCCTTGGGCAAGGGCTCGCGCCTGATCGCCGCCGACGCGCAGCAGCGCCCGGCCTTTATCGGGGCGGTGAACAACCTGGCTCAAGGCAGCCAGGTACCCGCGCCGGGCGGGGTATTGATTCGCGATGAACGCGGCGAAGTGATCGGCGTCTTCGGCATCACCGGCGACACCTCGGACATCGATGAGCAATGCGCGGTGAGTGCGCTGGAGTCGCTCGGCCTGAAGGCGGATGCGGGCGTCGCCTAGGGCTGATGATGTGGGAGGGGCTTTAGCCGCGAGCCTTGGTACCGCTGCCGGCGTCGCGGCTGAAGCCCCTCCCACGGCTTCCGCGAAACGCAGCGCTTTGCTCTATTGACGTTGCTGCCTGCTCTGCAGGCGGCAGAAGCGCTTGAGTGTATCCACCGCGAATTCCCGTTCCTCCCCGGACAGGGTATCGAGCATGGCCTGCAGGGCGGCGGACTCGCCATTGGCCGTCTGCGGCTCGGCGCTTTCGGCGAAGAACTGGCAGAAGGACGCGCCGAAGATCTCGCACAGGCGCTGGATGGTCAGCAGCGAGGGCAGGCTGACGCTGCGTTCGAAGCGGGAGATGGTGATCGGGTCGTCATCCAGGGCCAGTGACAGCTGCTCATGCGTGATAGCCATGGCGGCGCGGTGGCGGGCGATGATCTTTCCGACTATTGCTGCGAGTTCCTGGCGCACGGGTAAACCTAAATTGTCATATCGAGATCCATGCGCGAAATGATTAAGCGTTCACACCCTGCCCGTTAGGCTCTAATTTGTTTAGCCATACAAATGATCTAATATGCCCAGTGTCATGTCGCAATCACCTGGGCAAGGGTCGTGGGGAGCGTGAAACGGCCCGAGCGGAGCGGGGGATTGGAGCATGGCGCCGAATGGCCAAGCGGGATCTCTCGCATCTCTTATCCAGGGATCTATAATATGCAAAGAAGAATCATCATGGGCCTGCTTGCAAGCAGCACGCTGCTCGGTGGCTGCGCGTATTACGCGCAGGCGCCGCAGCCGACCAACTTCCCGACCCAGGAGCAGCAGCACGTCCAGGCGGCGTCGCACTGGCAACTGATCGCCGGCGACAGTGCCCGCCAGTTGATGGCGGCGATGCCGGAAAAACACCCGCTGCATGTGGTACGCAAGGGCAGCGAAAGCCCGTTCGAGGAGGCGTTCACCGCGCAACTGGTCACCGAGCTGACCCGTGCCGGCTATCCGGTGATGAAGAGTGCGGAGCGCCCCGGCACCCTGCTGGTCGAGCTCAGCGCCCAGCCCGTGCAGTTCGCCGAGAACCGCCAGCGTCCGGCCGCCGCCGGCGAGCTGAGCCTGATCGCCGGCGGTCTGTGGGTGCTGCGCAACATCTACGAGAACGTCTCGCCGGGGGCGGCGATGATCGCCGGCACGGCCGCCGTCGATGGCGTCCGCTGGTTCGGCTCCAAGGCCAGTGGCGGGGCTTTCGTGCCGAAGACCGAGCTGATCGTCACCACCAGCGTTTCCAGCCACGAGCGCTACTACGCCCAGACCAGCAGCGCCTACTACACCACCCAGAGCGACTGGGGGCTGTATGCCCGCAACGCGGTTCTGCCGCTCAAGGGGGGCTTGTGATGAAACGTCTGGCATCTCCCTTGCTGGCTCTGCTGCTGGCGGCGCTCGCCGGCTGTGCGCAGACGAGTGGCCCGAGCTACGAAAGCGCGCGCAACTCGCCCTTCATCCAGGCCAACCATCAGGCCGCCAACGCGCTGTTGCAGCAGTTGCCCGGCAGCGGCAGCACCATGATCATCGCCACGTTGGTCAACGTCGACGCGCTGGATCGCTCCTCGACCATGGGTCGCCTGGTTTCCGAGCAGATCTCCGCGCGTTTCACCCAGGCCGGCCAGCGCATGGTGGAAATGAAGTTCCGCAACAACGTGTACATCTCGCAGAGCCAGGGTGAGCTGATGCTGACCCGCGAGATCCACGAACTGGCCAACGCTCACAACGCCCAGGCGGTGATCGTCGGCAGCTACGGTGAGAGCAAGGACTATGTGTTCATCAACCTGAAGGTGATCCAGCCGACCACCAACGTGGTGCTGGCGACCCATGACTATGCGCTACCGATCAACGACGACGTGCGGGTGATGCTGCGCGCCAAGCGTTATTGAGCTGTCGGAGGCTTTTCGGTGCGCACGGCTGGGCAATCGCATGAACGGTGTAGGCGCGAATTTATTCGCGATTTCATCGAGCGTTATCGCGGATAAATCCGCTCCTACAAGAGCTCTGCCATCCTCTGAATGGAGGGAGAAAGGCTTTATGCGATTGCCCAGGTTCGCACAGCTGAGGATCAGGCGCTGGTCACCAGTTCGGAGGCCATCGATGGCATCGGGCTGACGTCGCAGCCTTTGAGCACCAGGCGAATGATGGTCTGCGCCGCGGCTTCGTAGTCGGCATCGTCCAGGCTGGCCTTGCCGGTGACGGTGGATATCTGCCAGTCGAAATCGGCGTAGGTCTGGGTCGCCGCCCAGATGCTGAACAGCAGGTGGTGCGGGTCGACCTGCGCCATCTGTCGTTGATCGATCCAGCGCTGGATGCAGGCAATATTGTGTTTGGCCTGGGCGTTGAGCTGTTCGGTCTGTTCCGGCGACAGGTGCGGCGCACCGTGCATGATCTCGCTGGCGAATACCTTGGAGGCGTGAGGTAGTTCGCGGGAGATGCGGATCTTCGAGCGGATGTAGGCGGTCAGCACTTCGCTCGGATGGCCCGGCTGGTTGAAGGGGGCAGAGGCGGCCAGCAGTGGCTCGATGATGCTTTCCAGGACCTCGCGGTAGAGGTTTTCCTTGGACTTGAAGTAGTAGTAGACGTTGGGTTTGGGCAGGCCTGCCTTGGCCGCAATGTCACTGGTCTTGGTGGCGGCGAAGCCCTTGTCGGCGAACTCCTCGCTGGCTGCGCGCAGGATGAGCTCTTTGTTACGCTCGCGGATGCTGGTCATAAGGCCCTGTGATTTGCTCTGCCGCCGGGCGGCGGTCGGGCATGGTAGCACCGGCTTTGCGCGAGGCTCAAGGCAGCGGCCACGGGCTGCTCAGCGCTTAACTGACTCTGTGGTCAAATTTCTGTATACAAGAAATCGCTTTTCTGTTTCTATCGCGCACAGCGTTATCCATGACATAAAAGTCTCGGCTCGTGACGCTGCAGGAGACCTACCGTGAACACCCATCAGCTCGTCGATCCCTTCGGTCGGCGCATCACCTACCTGCGTTTGTCGGTGACCGATCGCTGCGATTTTCGCTGCACCTACTGCATGAGCGAAGACATGCAGTTCGCGCCGCGCGCTCAGATTCTCAGTCTGGAAGAACTCTACGCCGTGGCCGATGCCTTCATCGGGCTGGGTGTGCGGCGCATCCGCATCACCGGGGGTGAGCCGCTGGTGCGCAAGAACCTGCTGAGCCTGTTGCAGCGCCTGGGGGAGCGTGACGAGCTGGATGACCTGGCGATCACCACCAATGGCTCGCAACTGGCAGAGATGGCTGCGCCGTTGCGCGCGGCTGGCGTGCGGCGCCTGAATATCAGCCTGGATTCCCTGCAGCGCGAGCGCTTCGCCGCCTTCACCCGACGCGACAAGCTCGACCAGGTGCTGGCCGGCATCGACGCCGCGCGTGCCGCAGGCTTCGACAGGATCAAGCTCAACAGCGTGGTGCAGAGCGGGCGCAATGACGACGAGGTGCTGGATCTGGTCGAGTTCGCCATCGAACGCGGCCTGGACATCAGCTTCATCGAGGAAATGCCGCTGGGCAGCGTGGTCAGCCACAGCCGTGAGCAAACCTTCTGCTCCAGCGACGAGGTGCGTCAGCGCATCGAACAGCGCCATGCGCTGGTGCGCAGCAGCAAGGTTACCGGCGGCCCATCGCGCTACTGGCAAGTGCTCGGCACGCAGACCCAGGTAGGGTTCATCTCGCCACACAGTCACAACTTCTGCGGCGACTGCAACCGTGTGCGGGTCACTGCCGAGGGCAAGCTGGTGCTGTGTCTCGGCCATGACAACGCGCTGGATCTCAAGCGCCTGTTGCGGGCACATCCGGGTGACGGCGAGCGCCTGCGCCAGGCGCTGATCGAGGCGCTGCGTCTGAAGCCCGAGCGGCACCACTTCGCCACCGACGAGCAGGTGCAGGTGGTGCGCTTCATGAGCATGACCGGCGGTTAGTGTCGCGATACGAATAATCTGTTGCCTATGGGCCGAGACCGCCACATCAATTACAGCAGGCTGCACAGTCCTTGTAGGAGCCGCGCCCCGCGGCGAATGGGCCGGTTCAGGCGACTGAAAAGCTTCGCCCCGAGGCGGGGCTCCTACTCAGGCCTGCGCCTGAGCGACATCTTATGCCTGACGCGACACTAAGCCCTCACCGCAATCTCAAAACAACAATAAGGAGGCTCTCAATGCAGCCCTACGACTGTGCCTGTTTTCCACCATTCTGCTGACGCCCGCTGCCCTGGCGCACCTACGTGGTTGGCGTCGAGGACCTGCCATTCGCCCCGCACTACAGCCTCGATGGCGAAGGTCAGTACCGTGGCTTCGCTCGTGAGGTGCTGGATGCCTTCGCCGTCGATAGCGGTATCAGCCTGAGCTACAAGGCGTTGCCGGTGGATCAGTTGTTGCCGGCCCTGCAGCGCGGCGAGATCTCCCCAGGTAAGAACGCACTCCTTCTCTGCACAACCGCCGGATCTACGCCACTTCGCCTTGATCACCAGAGCTTTGCGGTTCATTGCCCGCTCGCCCCGCTCCATAGCGCCTTCTATCCGGTTCTTGTTCATCGGCTCGCAGATTACGCTCCACGCTTCCTCCCCACGCTCGGTCACCCTCACGCAGTTGCGCTTCACTTCGTTCGCTGTGATCAACTTACGGCGGGACTTGCACCCGCAGGAGTGCGCCCATGCTGGGCGCACAAGAAAAAGGGGGAAGGGCGCGAACGCCATCCCCTTTTTACCCGGCCGCTGTCCCTACCCGACGTCGGTCAAGTGCGGTGCGACAGCGGTCAGAAGTGATACTTGACTAGTGCCTGCACGGCGGTCTGGTCGAAGCGATCGTCCGATCCGTCCACCGGTTTCACACCGTATTTGGCGCGCCACATGTTGATCTCCGTGCCCACGTAGAGCTGACGCTCCTTGCCGAATAGTGCCTTGCCCGCATCCCACTTGACCTGGATCGAAGAGCCCACCGAGGTCTGGGTGCCGGCGTCACGCGACGGCGAGCGCCAGTCGAGGAAGCCGTCGACGACGAAGTCCTGATCGCCGAGGCTGAACGGGTAAGCCGCGCTGACGGTCAGCTGGGTGACGTAGCCGTTGCTGTCACTGTCGGCGAAGAAGGTGTGGTTATTGATCTTCACCTGATACAGGTTGGTCTTGAAGTAGGTGAAGCCGGGCGCTTCCCAGTCCAGGCCAACACCGTACAGGTAGTTCTCCGGGCCTGGGCCGCCTTCGCCTTTCTCGTAGGTGAAGGCAGCGAAGACGTCCTTGATCGGGCCGGCGGCCGGCTTCTGCCCGGTCAGCCAGCTCAGGCTCACGCGCGGGGAGAACTCCATGTAGTTGAACGAGTTCTTGTCGTGTTGGCGGAAGGTGACGTTGTCGAAGCTGCCGCGCGACTGCTGGTTGTCGGCGCGGATGTAGTCGAGGAAGTAGAAGATGTCGCTCCAGGCCCAGCCGCTGGCATGTTCGAAGGTGAAGGTGGTCTGGGTGCGCTGCTCTTCGCCGTTGAAGTTCATGCGCTGGAAGTTCTCGCCGTACAGGTACGACAGGCTGTTGTCCTGCCAGTGCAGCAGGTCGCCAGCGAGTGCTTGCTGGCCAGAGAACAGTCCGGCTGACAGGGCGAGGCAGTGGGGCAGATGCTTGAGTTTCATCGGTTTTCCTTATTGTTGGCGTGCAAGCGTGCGTCTCCCGGCAGCGTGCCGCCGGGAGTTGGTTCTAAGTCAGGGATCAGCTAGGTCGGGCGGCCGGGTCGAGGTCGCGGCTGAGCGTCTTGAGGCTGTCGTCGTCGCTGGCTACATCGTCCGGGCGGTTCTGCAGCACGGTGTGCAGGTGCGCCTCGGGGTCGTAGTCGTCTTCCTCGACTTCGTGGTTCTCGTCGGGCAGGAAGATGTTTAGCACGATGGCACTGAAGGCGCCGATGGTGATGGGCGAGCCGAAGATATTCTTCAGTACGTCCGGCATGTGCGAGAGCACATCCGGTACGCCGGCCACGCCCAGGCCGAGGCCCAGGGAAATGGCCACGATCAGCACATTGCGGCGGTGCAGGCCGGTTTCGCTGAGGATCTTGATGCCGGCCACCGCAACGGTGCCGAACATGATCAGGGTGGCGCCACCGAGCACGGGCTTGGGCATCATTTGCAACACCGCGCCCACCACCGGGAACAGGCCCAGCAGCACCAGGATGCCGGCGATGTAGAAGCCCACATGGCGGCTGGCTACGCCCGTGAGCTGAATCACCCCGTTGTTCTGGCTGAAGGTGGTCATCGGCAAGCTGTTGAACATGGCGGCGACTGCCGAGTTGCAGCCGTCGGCCAGCACCCCGGATTTGATCCGGCGCATGTACACCGGCCCTTTGACCGGCTGCTTGGAAATGATCGAGTTGGCGGTCAGGTCGCCTGCTGTCTCCAGTGGAGTGATCAGGAAGATCACGGCGATAGGCACGAAGGCGATCCAGTCGAAGCCGAAACCATACTTGAATGGCTGCGGCACGCTGATCAGCGGTACCTCGGCCATGTTGGCGAAGTCCACCCGGCCGGTGAACCAGGCAACGGCGAAGCCCAGGGTCAGGCCGATGATCACCGCCGACAGGCGCAGGACCTGTGACGAGGCGCGGTTGAGCAGGACGATGGTGCCCAGCACCAGGCCGCCGAGGGCCAGATGGTGCAGGGCGCCGAGGTCTGGCGCGCCATAGCCGCCGGCCAGATCGGTCATGCCCACCTTGATCAGTGACAAGCCCATCAGGCAGATGATGGTGCCGGTGACCACCGGGGTGATGACCTTGCGCAGCTTGTTGATGAATTGGCTGAAGGCAATCTCGACGAAGGCGGCGCAGAAGCAGATGCCGAACAGCGTGGCGAGTATCTCCTCCTCGCTGGCGCCGCGCCCCTTGACGATGAAGCCGGCGCTGAGAATCACGCTGAGGAAGCCGAAACTGGTGCCCTGCAAACACAGCAGGCCAGAGCCGATCGGGCCGATGCGTTTGGCCTGGACGAAGGTGCCGAGGCCGGAAACGAACAGCGCCATGCTCACTCGCTGGTCGAGGACATCCGCAGTAGCGGCGTATCGCTCGACAGCTTGCAACAGGACGTGCAGTCCATCGTCAGCGTGCTCGACGTGATCCGCTCCATCGCCGAGCAGACCAACCTGCTGGCGCTCAACGTCGCCATCGAAGCCGCGCGCGGTTTCGCCGTGGTCGCCGATGAACACGCAGATCGCCAGCGCCGCTGAAGAGCAAATGGCAGTGGCCGAGGACATCAATCGCAGCGTGAATCAGATCGCCTTTGCTGTGGATAGCGTTGCCGACGAAACCGAGCGTGGAGCGCAGACAGCACGCAACCTGGCAGGCCTGGGTGATCGCCTCGGGGTGCTGGTGCGTCAGTTCCGCATCTGAGTCAGAGCGGGAAGTTCCAGCGACTGAATGCGTCGCTGAGCAACTCGATCCAGGCGCGGACAGCCGGCGACATGCCGCGCCCGTGGGTGTAGGCCAACTGGATATAGCCCTCAGGCACCGTCCAGTGCGGCAGCAATGAAACCAGGCTGCCATTGGCCAATTCCTCATGGCATTAGGTGGTGGGCAGCGGAGTAATGCCCCCCCGGGCCGAGCTGCGTGACGCCGCGCAGAAACACGAGGCCGAGCTGGCCGAACGCACCCTGGAAGAGTTTCTCGCTGCCGATGCTATCGTCATCGGTGCGCCGATGTACAACTTCGCCATTCCCAGCCAACTGAAGACCTGGATCGACCGCATCGCCGTCGCCGGCAAGAGCTTCAAGTACACCGAGAGCGGCCCGGTAGGGCTGGCTGGCGGCAAGACCGTGGTGATCGCCTCCAGCGCCGGTGGCATTCATGCCGGCCAGCCGTCTGGCCAGGCGCATGAGGACTATCTGGTGCGCATGCTGAACTTCGTCGGCATCGACGACATCGAGATCGTTCGCGCCGAAAGCCTGGCCTACGGTGAAGAGCCGCGCGGCGAAGCTATGAAAGGTGCAGCGCAGCGTATCTGCGAGCTGTTCGCCACTGCCTGAGCAGAGCGCTGAAACAACAAAGCCCGCGAAAGCGGGCTTTGTTGTTTCTGGGCTGAGAGTGCTGTCGTCCAGCCCTCTCCCCCAACCCCTCTCCCATAAATGGGAGAGGGGAGTTTGGGAGTTTCAGACGATGATGCCCTGGCTACGCAGGTAATCGTCGTAGGTGCCGGAAAAGTCGGTCACGCCGTTATCCGACAGCTCGATGATGCGCGTGGCCAGGGAGCCGACGAACTCGCGGTCATGGCTGACGAAGATCAGCGTGCCCGGGTAGTTCTCCAGCGCCAGGTTGAGCGCTTCGATCGATTCCATGTCCAGGTGGTTGGTCGGTTCGTCCATCACCAGCACGTTGGGTTTCTGCAGGATCAGCTTGCCGAACAACATGCGGCCTTGCTCACCACCGGAGATCACCTTCACCGATTTGAGGATCTCGTCGTTGGAGAACAGCATGCGCCCGAGGGTGCCGCGGATCACCTGTTCACCGGTGGTCCACTGGCCCATCCAGTCAAACAGGGTCACGTCATCTTCGAAATCGTGGGCGTGATCCTGAGCGTAGTAGCCAACCTCGGCGCTCTCGGTCCATTTCACCGAACCGGCATCGGGCTGCATTTCGCCGACCAGGGTGCGCAGCAGGGTGGTCTTGCCGATACCGTTGGGGCCGATGATCGCCACGCGCTCGCCGGCTTCGACGGTGAAGCTGAAGTTCTTGAACAGCACCTTGTCGTCGAAGGCCTTGGACACCTTCTCGATGGTCACGGCCTGGCGGTGCAGTTTCTTGTTCTGCTCGAAGCGAATGAACGGGCTGACACGGCTCGACGGCTTGACCTCGGCCAGCTGGATCTTGTCGATCTGCTTGGCGCGGCTGGTCGCCTGTTTGGCCTTGGAGGCGTTGGCCGAGAAGCGGCTGACGAAGCTTTGCAGCTCGGAAATCTGCGCTTTCTTCTTGGCGTTGTCGGCCAGCAACTGCTCGCGCGATTGGGTCGCGGCAGTCATGTACTCGTCGTAGTTGCCCGGGAACAGGCGCAGCTCGCCGTAATCCAGGTCAGCCATGTGGGTGCAGACCGAGTTGAGGAAGTGACGGTCGTGGGAAATGATGATCATGGTGCTGTTGCGCGCCGTGAGGATCGTTTCCAGCCAGCGGATGGTGTTGATGTCCAGGTGGTTGGTCGGCTCGTCGAGCAGCAGCACGTCCGGGTCGGAGAATAGCGCCTGGGCCAGCAGCACGCGCAGTTTCCAGCCGGGGGCGACTTCGCTCATCGGGCCGAAATGCTGCTCGAGCGGAATGCCCAGGCCCAGCAGCAACTCGCCCGCACGCGATTCGGCGGTGTAGCCATCCATCTCGGCGAACTCACCTTCGAGCTCGCCGACCTTCATGCCGTCTTCTTCGCTCATTTCCGGCAGCGAGTAGATGCGGTCGCGCTCGGCTTTGACCTTCCACAGCTCCTCATGACCCATGATCACAGTATCGATCACGTTGAATTCTTCGTAGGCGAACTGATCCTGGCGCAGCTTGCCCAGACGCACGTTCGGCTCGAGCATCACCTGGCCGCCGGAAGGCTCGAGGTCGCCGCCAAGAATTTTCATGAAGGTCGACTTGCCGCAGCCGTTGGCGCCGATCAGGCCGTAGCGGTTGCCGTTGTTGAACTTGACGGAAACGTTCTCGAACAGCGGCTTGGCGCCGAACTGCATGGTGATGTTAGCGGTGGAAATCAAAGGACTTACCTATCAATTGCTTAGAGACGCCTGGTTTGCTCCGATACCGATTTGATACCGTTTTCGAGCTTTTCCAGCTCACCCCAGTCAGAGGTTGAGTTGATCCAGCGCGCGTATGTTGAGATCAGCATTTGCACGGAGTGGCCGAGCTGCTGAGCGATAAAGGCGGGGTTGAGGCCTGACAGTCAGGCACATTGTCGCATAGGTGTGACGGCAGTTGTATGGCGGCCTGTAGCGAATGCCCAGTACCTGCAGGGTGGGGCGCCACTGGTGGTGCACGTTGGATGTCTGTTTAACGTGTACCTGGCCCTTCGATGGCGGTAATACATGCGGGGTAGACGTGACCCGGCCAACACCCAGCAAGCGCCGGTCGGCGTAGACCTTGGCAAACCACAGTGCCCGCAGCGCTCGCTGATTCAGAAGCACGAAACGGTCGCTGCCGGTCTTGGTGCGCTCTTCCAGCTCGCCCAGGGCCACTGTGCGGCGTATATGGACGGTGCCCACATCTTGCCACTGCAGCGCCAGCGCTTCGGATATGCGCAGCCCGGTGAAGAACAGGAACTCGAACAGCGCCGCATAGATCAGGCTTGGCCAGTGCTCGGTCTGGTAGAGGCGATCAATGATTCGCTCTGCCTCTGCCAACTGAAACGGGTCGACCTCTTTCTTGGTGCGTTTCGGCAGTTCCATCGATTCCGCCGGGTTCTTCTGCAGCAGGCCATCACCTACAGCGGATCGCATGATTGCCGCCAGTTTTACGATGGCGTTGCGCTTTACGCCCGATGATGTCCATTCGGTGCCGGCGACTATCCGGCGCAGCAGGGTGGGCGTGATGAGGTCGATGCGCGTCAGTGCCAGGTGCGGCATCCAGTAGATGTTGAGCACGCTCTTGTAGTTGAGCCTGGTTCCCGCCGTAATATCCCTCGAATCCAGCCAGAGCTGAGCGTATTCGCCAAGTCGCCTGACACAGGGCTGCCCACCTTCAGCAGGAACCTGAAGGATGAGCGCACCGGCGAGATGATCCCCTGCACTGCCGTGCGCGCGGCGAAGAACTCGGTCAGCTACGCTACCGGCAAGAAGGCGATGCGCCATGCCATGGCCGAATCCGGCATTACCGACCCGAACGAGCAGGCCGCCTTTATGGCGCAGATGGATCAAAGTGATGCGCCGATTGGCGCTTTTGCATGGAGTTTTCTATGTCGGTAGTCGCCCATACCACCACTGTGGCGTCGGCACAGTCATTCGAAGTTCGCCCCTTCGATGCGCCCGTGGGCTCCGAGGTCATCGGTCTGGATCTGACCCAGCCTTGGCGATGACGACTTCGCCCGTGTCCATCGCGCCCATCTCGATCACGCCCTGCTGGTATTCCGTGACCAGCGTATCACCCCCGAGCACAGATCGCCTTCAGCCGCCGTTTCGGCCCGCTGCAGATCCACGTGCTCAAGTAGTTTCTGCTGGCTGATCACCCGGAGATTTTCATCATCTCCAACATCGTCGAGAACGGTCAGCCCATCGGCCTGGGCGAGCCGGCAAGTTCTGGCATTCGGATCTCTCCTACAAGGAATTGCCCGACCTGGGTTCCATGCTGTTGGCTCAGGAACTGCCGTGTGGTGCTGGCGGTGCCGCAGTTCAGTGGCTTGCGCTCAATCATCGCCGGTACGGAAATGCTCGCCACGGTACCGGATTTTGCCGCGGCGGCGCTGATTGAAGGGCCCCACCTGCGTGCCGATGACCCGCCATTCGAGCTGGTCAATTCGGATCTGTCCATGGACTGGAGCAGGGTGACCGATAACGATCCCGCCGAGCGTTGGCTGAGGAGCAAGATCATCGAGTTCATGGGCGAGCCTGGCGCCTGAGCAGGGTTCAATCGCGATAGAACACCTGGATCAGGTGATAGCCGAACTGGGTCTTCACCGGGCCGTGCACTTCACGCAGCGCCTTCTTGAAGATCACCTGATCCACCGCGCGCACCATCTGCCCGGGCCGCACTTCACCGAGGTCGCCACCTTTCTTGCCGGAGGGGCAGGTAGAGTGCTTGCGCGCCAGCACATCGAAAGCCTCGCCGGCGGCAATGCGCTTTTTCAGCGCGGTGGCTTCCGCTTCGGTCTTGACCAGGATGTGGCGGGCCATTGCCTTTGCCATTGATGGGTTCCTCAAATCTGTCAGGGCGCTATTGTGCCAGCATTCGTTGCGCCAGCAGAATGGCGTCAATTTTATGGGTTGTGTGTTGTCCGCGACGCGGATGAACATGGCCTATGGTATTTCAATCGCGCTCACGGAAACGCCGCCATGGATCTCCAAGCAATGCTGAAAATTCTGTCCACTCAGGATGGTTCCGATCTATATCTGTCTACCGGCGCGCCGCCCTGCGCGAAGTTTAATGGCGTGCTCAAGGCGCTGAGCCAGGAGCCGATGAAGGCGGGCGATGTGGCGGCCATTGCCGATTCGATCATGGACAGTGCTCAGCGTGAGGAATTCGAGCGTGAACTGGAGATGAATCTGGCGATATCGCTGGCCGGTGTGGGGCGTTTTCGCATCAACATCTTCAAACAGCGTAACGAGGTGTCCATCGTCGCGCGCAACATCAAGCTGGATATTCCGCGCTTCGAGGACCTGAAACTGCCTGAAGTGCTGCTCGGCACGGTGATGGAAAAGCGCGGCCTGGTGCTGTTCGTCGGCGGTACCGGTTCGGGCAAGTCAACCTCCCTGGCGGCGCTGATCGACTACCGCAACCGCAACAGCGGCGGTCATATCATCACCATCGAAGACCCGGTGGAGTACGTGCACCGGCACAAGAAGTCGATCATCAACCAGCGCGAGGTGGGCGTGGACACCCGCAGCTTCCACGCCGCGCTGAAGAACACCCTGCGCCAGGCGCCGGACGTGATTCTGATCGGCGAAATCCGCGACCGCGAAACCATGGAGCATGCCCTGGCCTTCGCCGATACCGGGCACCTGGCGATTTCCACGCTGCATGCCAACAACGCCAACCAGGCGCTGGATCGCATCATCAACTTCTTCCCCGAGGATCGCCGCCCGCAACTGCTCAACGACCTGGGTAACAACCTCAAGGCGTTCGTCTCGCAGCGTCTGGTCAAGACCGTCGATGGCAAGCGCCGCGCCGCGGTGGAGGTGATGCTGGGTACGCCGACGGTGCGCGACCTGATCAAGCGCAACGAGTTTTCCGAGCTAAAGGAAATCATGGAGAAATCCAAGAACCTCGGCATGCAGACCTTCGATCAGGCGCTGATCGACTTGGTGCACGAAGGTGCGATCGACGGAGAAGAAGCGGTGAAGAACGCCGACTCGGCGAACAACGTGCGCCTGAAGCTCAAGCTCCATCGCGACAATCCGGCCAATGCCAGGCCTGCACCCGCCGCCGCTGCGCCGGTGGTAACGCCGGCTCCTGCAGCGAAAGCCGCTGCTGCAGGCGACTGGGGGCTGGAGCTGAAACTGGAGGACATCGAGCAGGAGCAGCCGCCGGAGGACCCGGGGCGGCAGGGGATTTAGGGGGCTGTACGAAAAGTCGCCGAGCGAAGGTCAGGCAATACCGATGGCGGCCCGGCAAAAACAGGCGAAGAACGGACTGGGCTCACATTCGAGTTTACGTGCTGTAAATGAGCATTTGGCCGGGCTGGCGTTCCAGCCTGTTTTTAACGCAGCATCACCGAGCGCAGGCAATTTTTCGTACAGACCCTAGGGTCTGTTGCCGTTTCACATAGGTAACCAGAGAAAGGCACAGGCCATGGCCACGACGCTTTCGTAATTTCTCTTGAGTTTGTCGAACCGAGATGACACTGCCCGGTAGTGCTTTAGCCGGGCGAAGGCGTTCTCCACCAAGTGCCGGTTGCGGTAGAGACCTCTGTCCAGATCCGCATTGCCTTTCACGGAGTTACGCTTTCTCGGGATCACGGCCTTGGCCCCTTGTTGCTCAACCTGCTCCCGAACTCTCTCGCTGTCATAGCCCTTGTCCGCAGACAATGGCTTCAGCCTCCGGGAGCTTGGCAATCAATGCGGGAGCCTGGGTGCAATCATTGATTTGCCCCCCCCGTAATTTCAAACTCGATGGGCAGTCCATGAGCATCAACTGCCAGGTGAATCTTGCTGGTATTGCCAGCTCGACTTTTTCCTATGGCCTCATCGTTGCCGCTGGCAGCGCCTGCACTGTGCTGGTGAGCCTTGGCATAGCAGCCATCAATGAACACCCATTCCATGTCGGGCTGCGCCACAAGCTCCTTGAAAACCTTGAGCCATTTTCCAGTTGCGGACCACGCATTGAAGCGTTTATAGACCTCATTCCAGTTCCCGAACGCTTCGGGTAGATCTCTCCAGGGGCATCCCGTGCGCATGCGGTACAGCATGCCCGCCACGGTTATTCGTAGATCACGCTTGTTGTAGATGGCCTTGCGCAGCAGAATTTCCCGCAGCTTCGACCAATGCTCATCACTGAGCAATAATCGGGGCATTGTAAACTCGTATCGATGTTGGGCAAGAGCTTCAACGATACGAATTTTCTCTTGCATATCAACTGGTTAGTGCAAAACGGCAACAGCCCCTAGGGGCATAGCCTAAAAAAATGTCGCGCCCAGTTACGGGCGCGACATGTGTGGCAATCAGTTGATCTGAGCGCCTTTGGCGATCCAGCTGCCAATCAGGTCGCGCTCGTCCTGGGTCATCTGGGTGATGTTGCCCAGCGGCATGATCTGCGTGGCCACGGTTTGCGCATGGATCTTCGCTGCCTGCGCTTTCATCTGCTCCGGGGTGTCGAGCATGAAACCGGCCGGTGCGGTGCTGAACATCGGACTGGTGGGACTCGATGAGTGGCACACGGTGCAACGCTCGTGGATCACGCTTTCGACTTGGGCAAAATCGGTGCTGGCAGCAGGTGCCGCGCTGTCAGCGGCAGTGGTTGAGTCCTCGCTGGCATCGGCTTTTGCCTGGGTTTCCTCGGCAGCAGGCTCGCTGGTTGTGGAGGGGTTGCCAGGGCGACCGGTAGCAGGAACGGGGGCGTACTTGATCGCCGGGGCTTGAGCCGTTGCCGGTGCGCTGACCGACTTCGTTTGCGGGCCGGTGACGTAAGCCAGGCAGATCATGCCCAGGGCTGCGGCCGGCAGGGTCCAGACGTACTTGCTGCTGTCGTGGCGGGTGTTGAAGTAGTGGCGTACCAGCACCGCCAGAATCGCGATACCGGCCAGGATTGCCCAGTTGTACTGGCTGCCGTAGGTGCTCGGGAAGTGGTTGCTGATCATGATGAACAGCACCGGCAGGGTGAAGTAGTTGTTGTGGCGCGAGCGCAGCAGGCCCTTGGCCGGCAGCAGCGGATCGGGCGTGGTGTTGTTTTCGATGGCCTTAACCAGCGCGCGCTGGGCCGGCATGATGGTGAAGAACACGTTGCCGACCATGATGGTGCCGATGATGGCGCCGACATGAATGTACGCCGCCCGGCCGCTGAAGACCTGGCTGAAGCCATAGGCCGCGGCGATGATCAGCACGAACAGCACGGCGCCGAGCAGGGCGGGGCGTTTGCCCAGCGGCGAATCGCAGAGGAAGTGGTAGATCACATAGCTGAGCGCCATGGAGCCGAGGCCGATGGCGATGGCTGCTGCTGGTGCCAGGTCGACACCTGGCTTGACCAGGTACAGGCTCGGGTTGAGGTAGTACACCACCAGTAGCAGGGCAACGCCCGACAGCCAGGTGGCGTAGGCCTCCCATTTGAACCAGTGCAGGTTCTCCGGCATCTTCGGCGGAGCCAGCTTGTACTTTTCCAGGTGGTAGATGCCGCCGCCGTGAATCGCCCAGAGGTCGCCCGACAGGCCCACGCGTGGGTTGCTACGGTTGAGGTTGTTCTCCAGCCAGACGAAATAGAAGGATGCGCCGATCCAGGCGATGCCGGTGATCATATGGATCCAGCGGATGCCCAGGTTTAGCCATTCGGTGAAATGTGCTTCCACGATCTGTACCTCTTTCCCGGGATAGGCACGCCAGCCCCGGGCTTCTCTTATTGGTGGGGGTTGAGGAGAAGAAACTCGTCCTCATTGAAGAAATGCTCATCGCAGTTGTTGCCGGAACCACTGCGATCAACCACCAGGAAGTCATCCCGCTTTTCGATCGTCAGCACCGGGTGGTGCCAGACGCCGCGATGGTAATTGACGCCCTGCCTGCCATTGCTGAGGAAGGCACGGACGGACCCTGATACAGGTGCATCGCCAAGTGGCGCGACCACGATCAGAAAGGGGTGGCCGAGCAGCGGAATGAAAGCCTGGCTGCCCAGCGGATGGCGCTCCAGCATGCGGATGGTCACGGGCATCTCCAGCGCTTCGGCGCTGAAGATGCTGATGATGGCCTGGTCCTCCGGCTGCGCGGTCTGCACCGTGGCCAGCTTGTGATAGCGGCGGGTGGAACCGTTGTTGATCATGAAGAAGTCGCTACCGTCGGTTTCGATCACGTCACCGAATGGGGCGAAGGCTTCTTTGCTCAGGGGCTCGATGGTCAGGCTACGCATGGCTGTTCTACTTGTTCTGTTCGAGTTGAGGGATGCAGCGCTTACAGTTGCTGCAGGCGGAAGAGGGCGATCTTGTTGATCTCGGCCAGTGCGGTGGCGAACTCCTGCTCCGGCGTGTTGTGAATGCGCTCCTCGAAGGCAGCCAGGATCTGCTGGCGGTTGCTGCCCTTGACGGCCTTGATGAAGGGGAAGCCGAACTTGGCCTTGTAGGCGTCGTTGAGTTCGGTGAAGCGGGCGAACTCCTCGGCGGTGCATTCGTGGATGCCTGCACCGGACTGCTCGGCGGTGCTGGAGGCGGTCAGTTCGCCACGCACTGCAGCCTTGCCGGCCAGGTCCGGGTGCGCGTTGATCAGCGCCAACTGCGCCTCATGGCTGGCGGACAGGAGGATATCGGCCATGCGCTGCTGCAGGCCGTCGATCTCGTCTACCGACGCGTCCATGCCGAGGTCGTAAGCCTTCTCGGCCACCCAGGGCGAGTGCTCGTAGATGTCGGCGAAGGCCTTGATGAACTCGTCGCGGCTCAGCTTGGAAGGGGTCAGGGTCTGGAAACGGCTCATGGACGGCTCTCTCATTCGGTCGCGCGGAAGGGGTGGGTGGCGTGCCAGTGCCTGGCGATGTCGACGCGGCGGGCGCACCAGACCTTGTCATGGCTTTTCACGTAGTCGATGAAGCGCGCCAGCGAGGCCAGACGCGCCGGGCGGCCGAGCAGGCGGCAGTGCATGCCGATCGACAGCATTTTCGGTGCGCCGGCTTCACCTTCGGCATAGAGCACGTCGAAGGCATCCTTGAGGTATTCGAAGAAATCGTCGCCCTTGTTGAAGCCCTGCACCTGGGTGAAGCGCATGTCGTTGGTGTCCAGGGTGTAGGGGATCACCAGGTGCGGTTTTTCTGCGGTGCTGGCCGGGTCCCAGTAGGGCAGGTCGTCGTCGTAGGTGTCGGAGTCGTAGAGGAAACCGCCTTCCTCGCGCACGATGCGCCGGGTGTTCGGCCCCAGGCGGCCGGTATACCAGCCCAGCGGGCGCTCGCCGGTCAGCTCGGTGAGGATGCGGATGGCCTCGAGCATATGCTCGCGCTCGGTGGCTTCGTCCATGTTCTGGTAGTCGATCCAGCGATAGCCATGGCTGCAGATCTCGTGCCCGGCGGTGACCATCTCGCGGATCACCTCGGGGTGACGCTGGGCGGCCATGGCCACGGCGAAGATGGTCAGCGGGATGTCGTGCTTCTTGAATAGCTTGAGCAGGCGCCAGACGCCGGTGCGGCTGCCGTACTCGTAGAGCGACTCCATGCACAGGTTGCGCTGACCCTGCAGCGGCTGAGCGGCGACCATCTCGGAGAGGAAGGCCTCGGACTCCTTGTCCCCGTGAAGAATGTTGCGTTCACCGCCTTCTTCGTAGTTGAGCACGAAGGACAGGGCGATGCGGGCATCGCCCGGCCAGTGCGGGTGGGGAGGGTTTGCGCCGTAGCCGATCAAATCGCGTGGGTAATCAGCGTTCACTGCAGTCTTCCTATCTGGAACGTTGCGGTCACTGCGTGCCGGGTAATCGACGGCTACGCGACCGGGACGAGTAATTGTATACAAAGTTAGTCGCCGTTTGTAAATCGACTTTTCATCATTTTCTTCTCTGCGTGCCACCGCGAAAAAATTGCCGAGGTGGTCAGCAATGTGCGCTGGTCATGCCGTGGTTGCTGGCTGGCGATGATGTGAGCAGTGATCCGGTTTGGTGCATGGACAGCATTTCAATTGGATTTATTGTGTACAATTTAGTGGAAAAGTGTTTTATATTCGATCTGCGTGCTATCCTGCCACTGCGTCGGAGCACTGCGACGAGCCGATTTCAACAGAGTAGAGGAGGTGTGGTGTTCGTAGGGCGCCAGGCGCCGCGGGCATCCGAGACCCATGGGACGTTTGACTACACATGTACTGGATGCCGCGCACGGCTGCCCAGGGAGTGACATCAAGGTCGAGCTGTACCGCGTCGAAGGCGCGCAGCTGGAACTGATCAACAGCGTTACCACCAACCACGACGGCCGTTGCGATGCGCCGGTACTGCAGGGTGATGACTACCGCACGGGCGTCTACCAGCTGCATTTCCACGCTGGCGACTACTACCGCGCCCGTGGTGTGAAACTGCCGGATACGGCATTTCTCGATGTCGTGGTCCTGCGCTTCGGCATCGATGCCGGTCAGGAGCACTACCACGTGCCGCTACTGATTTCTCCTTACAGCTACTCCACCTACCGCGGTAGCTGAGTGACTGGCGGGCCAATAGCCTGCCAGACGAATGCTTGTCACCCTCAGACTCGTTTGAGTCCTTACGCCCGCTCACACTGCGGGCTTTTTTTGGCTGTATTTCGGGGTGCTGTTGCTGGGTGAGCCATCACACGGCCCATCGGTGGGGCGCCTATTACGAATAGCGTGATGGGCGGCGTAGGGTGCGCCTTGCGCACCGAATTCGAGATGTTTCCACCGGGCGCATATAGGCGGTGCGCACGGCGCACCCTACCGTGCGATCTTGCTTGCGTAGCCCGGATCAAATCCGGGTATGGGCTGGCGCCGTGCTTATGGCTCGCGTGCCTGCCGTTACCGAGACAAACGAAAACCCCGGCACCAAGGCCGGGGTTTCGTTCAGCGCCTGGTGTTAGCCGTCAGAGGAAGGCGAACTTGGCGATGAAAATGATGCACAGGGCGTACAGGCTCAGCGATACCTTGTCGCTCTGACCGGTCAGCAGCTTGAGTGTGGCGTAGGTAAGGAAGCCCAGGGCGATACCGTTGGCGATGGAGAAGGTCAGCGGCATCATCACCACGGTCACGATGGCCGGAATGGTGTCGGTGTGGTCCTTCCAATCGATGTGAGCCATGCCGCTCATCATCAGCATTGCTACGTAGATCAGCGCGCCTGCGGTGGCGTAGGCCGGAATCATGCCAGCCAGCGGGGCGAAGAACATCGCCGCGAGGAACAGCAGGCCGACGGTGATGGCGGTCAGGCCGGTACGGCCACCCGCGGCGACGCCTGCAGCGCTTTCCACGTAGCTGGTTACCGGCGGGCAGCCGACCATGGCGCCCACAACGCTCGAGGTGGAGTCGGCTTTCAGCGCCTTGGACAGGTTCTGGATCTTGCCATCCTCATCCACCAGGTTGGCGCGGTGGGCGACGCCCATCAGGGTGCCGGCGGTGTCGAACATGTTCACGAAGAGAAACGCCAGGATCACGCTGATCATTGCCACGTTGAACGCGCCGGCGATATCCATGGCCAGGAAGGTCGGGGCCAGGCTCGGCGGCATCGACACCAGGCCACCGTATTCCACCAGGCCGAGTGCCCAGCCGATGGCGGTCACGCCGAGCATGCTGAAGAGGATGGCGCCAAACACGTTGCGGTGGCTGAGCACGGCGATCATCAGGAAGCATACGGCGGCGAGCAGCGCCGACGGGTTACTGAACGAACCCATGGTCAGCAGGGTGGCCGGGCTGTCGACGACGATCCCGGCGGTCTTCAGGCCGATCAGGCCGAGGAACAGGCCGACCCCGGCACCCATGGCGAAGCGCAGGCTCATCGGGATGCTGTTGAGCAGCCATTCGCGGATCTTCGACAGGCTCATGATCATGAACAGCACGCCGGAGATGAACACCGCGCCGAGAGCGATCTGCCAGCTGTAGCCCATTTCACCGACGACGGTGTAGGTGAAGAACGCGTTCAGGCCCATGCCCGGCGCCAGGCCGACTGGCCAGTTGGCGTACAGGCCCATCAGGGAGCAGCCCAGGGCCGCCCCGATGCAGGTGGCGACGAAGGCGGCGCCATGATCGATGCCGGCAGTGGCCATGATGTTGGGATTGACGAAGATGATGTAGGCCATGGTGACGAAGGTCGTCAGGCCGGCCAGCAGCTCGGTCTTGATGGTGGTGCGGTGCTCGGTCAGTTTGAAGAAGCGGTCGAGCAGGCCACCTCTTGCCAGTTGATTCGCGTGTTGTTCTTGTTTGACGCTTTCCACAGCGGGTACTCCTCATCTCTCTTGTTGTGTACCGCCCAGAGCCTTGCGCAAGAACAATGCTCTCTGAGGCAGGCGGTGTTTTCGGTAGTGCTTCCTGGCTAAGTTGTTGATCGAGCGGTCAAGAGGTCACTCAGGCGCGATTATGCTTTTGTATACAAAAAATGCAATTAATGTTTTTAGTGTTGCATTAATCGCACCAGTCGAACCTGCGGATGGAAAAGCGCATGGATTTGGCGACAATCCCTTCAGGGCTTTAAATAAAATGCTTATAAAACAAATGGATGGAATTTTGGTTTGGTTGAGGACGACGCTCGATCGAGCGTCGGCTCAGCAGCCTGACCGGGTTCTTAGCAGCTAATGAACTTAGAGGACGGCTGTATATAAAGAAAGAATTTGTTGTTCTGCGCTCAGAGGTGGGTGATATGCGGGCGAGGGTCAGCTATGACGTCATACAGCGAAGGGTGTGATGGCTGATTGACTTGTGTACAATTGTCTCAAATTTTTCTGATGTTTTTTCGCTCGGAGCTTGTCAGCTACCGGGTAGAACACAGTAGAGTCGCAGTGTCGCCGACTCTCATTGACGCGAGCCAGAATGAACGATCAATTGCAGCCTCTCAAGAAGCAGCCGCGCGTGGGCAAAAGCAGCCGCAGCGGGACTCAGGACGATGTCGTATATGCCCATATCTTCGATGCCATTCTCGAGCAGCGTCTGGCGCCCGGCACCAAGCTGAGTGAAGAGGCGCTGGGTGAGATCTTCGGCGTCAGTCGCACCATCATTCGTCGCGCCCTCTCACGACTGGCCCACGAGGGTGTGGTACTGCTGCGTCCGAACCGCGGTGCGGTAGTCGCCAGCCCGAGCGTCGAAGAAGCTCGGCAGATCTTCTATGCACGCCGCCTGGTTGAGCGCGCCATCACCGAACTGGCCGTCGAGCACGCGACAGCCGAGCAGTTGGCCGAGCTGCGGCAGATGGTCAAGGACGAGCAGGACAGCTTCTCCCGTGGTGATCGTGGTGCTGGCATCCGCCTGTCCGGCGAGTTCCACCTGAAGCTGGCCGAGGCCGCGCGTAATGCGCCGCTGGTAAGCTTCCAGCGCAGCCTGGTGTCGCAGACCTCGCTGATCATCGCCCAGTACGAAAGCAGCGGCCGTTCGCACTGCTCCTATGACGAGCACAATCAGCTGATCGATGCCATCGAGGCGCGCGATGCCGAGCGTGCGGTGCACCTGATGATGCACCACATGGATCACATCGACAGCAAACTCAACCTGGACGAGGAAAGCGCCTCGGACGATCTGCACGCGGTGTTCTCGCACCTGCTGCAGACCAAGAAGAAACCCGGCCGCAGCGCTGCCAATCGCTGATCGACTGCGTGTAACAAGAAAGCCCCGGTGCTCGCGCATCGGGGCTTTCTTGTTGGCGTGTCTACGTTGAGGCGTTTTTTTGTAGGAGCTGGCTTGCCAGCGATGCGCTAGTGAATTGATCGCCGGCAAGCCGGCTCCTACAAGGCGATCAGGCTGTTCGTTTCAATCGCGCTGGTGCACCGATACACCCGCGGCGAAGGTCTCTTTCACGGCGCGGTCATCGCCAAGCATGGTCAGGGCGAACAGGCGCTCCTCCAGGCTCCGAGCCTGCTGCATGCGGTAGCTGATCAGCGGCGTGGCGTTGTAGTCCAGCACCAGGAAGTCGGCGTCCTTTCCGGGCAGGAAGTTGCCCAGCTGGTCGTCCAGGTACAGGGCGTTGGCGCCGCCCAGCGTGGCCAGGTACAGCGACTTGAACGGATCGAGTTTCTTACCCTGTAGCTGCATGATCTTGTACGCCTCGTTCAGCGATTGCAGTTGGCTGAAGCTGGTGCCGGCGCCGACGTCGGTGCCCAGGCCTACCCGTACGCCATGTTCTTCCAGCTTGTTCAGGTCGAAAAGGCCGCTACCCAGGAACAGGTTGGAGGTCGGGCAGAAGGCGACAGCCGAGCCGGTCTCGGCCAGGCGCTTGCACTCGTCGTCGCACAGGTGCACGCCATGGGCGAACACTGCGCGCGGGCCGATCAGTTTGTGGTGGTCGTAGACGTCCAGATAGCCCTTGCGTGCCGGGAACAGCTCCTTGACCCAGGCGACCTCGGCCTTGTTTTCGGAAATGTGGGTGTGCATGTACAGGTCCGGATACTCACCGAACAGCTTACCGGCCAGATCCAACTGCTCCGGTGTACTGGTGGGGGCGAAGCGCGGGGTGACGGCGTAGTGCAGGCGGCCTTTGCCGTGCCAGCGTTCGATCAGTGCCTTGCTTTCTGCATAGCCGGTTTCGGCGGTGTCGGTCAGGTAGTCGGGGGCATTGCGATCCATCAGCACCTTGCCGGCGATCATGCGCAGGTTGAGCTTGTCGGCCTGCTCGAAGAAGGCATCCACCGACTGCGGGTGCACGCTGCCGAATACCAGGGCGGTGGTGGTGCCGTTGCGCAGCAGTTCCTTGAGGAAGATCGCCGCCACGTCGCTGGCATGCGCCTTGTCTTCGAACTGTTTCTCGGTGGGGAAGGTGTAGGTGTTGAGCCAGTCCAGCAGCTGCTCGCCGTAGGAGGCGATCATGCCGGTCTGCGGGTAGTGGATATGGGTGTCGATGAAACCTGGGGTGATCAGCGCATCGCGGTAGTGCTGGACCTCGACACCGGCCAGCTTGGGCAGCAGCTCGGCGGCTGCACCAATCTGGGCGACCTTGCCGTTCTCGATCAGCAGAATGCCGTCCTCGAAGTACTGGTAGGACTGCTCGATACCGACGACAGCCGGGTCGGCGAGGCTGTGCAGGATGGCGGCGCGGTAGGCTTTGATGTTGGTGGTCATCTATTACGTCTCGATTGGGGCAGGCAGTGCGTAGGGTGTGCTGTGCGCACCACGGGCAATGCGGTGTTATTGGTGCGCGCGGCGCACCCTACTGGGCGCGCTGCGAATTAGGCAGAGTCAGGACCGGCGCGAGGCCGGCAATAGCTTGGCGACGCTGGACTCACCCTTTTTCACGTCCTGACCGAAGCTTGCGTTGTAGGTGGCGATCACTTCGCCAGCAATGGATACGGCAATTTCCACCGGCAGCTTGCCTTTCACTTCGGCCAGGCCCATGGGGCAGCGCATGCGCGCCATCAGGGTGTCCGTGAAGCCGCGTTCGCGCAGGCGATGCTCGAACTTGACGCGCTTGGTCTTCGAGCCGATCAGGCCGTAGTAAGCGAAGTCGCCGCGTTTGAGGATCGCCGCGGTCAGTTCCAGATCGAGCTGGTGGTTGTGAGTCATGACGATGTAGTAGCTGCCGGGCGGCATGTTCTCCACCTCGTCGACCACCTCGTCGCCCACGATCTTCTCCACGCCGGCGGGGATGTGCTCGGGAAATTCGTTCTCCCGCGAATCGATCCAGCGCACCTTGCACGGCAGGCTGGCGAGCAGCGGCACCAGTGCGCGACCGACATGGCCGGCGCCGAATACGGCGATCTGCGCCTGCGGCTGGCCCATGGGCTCGAACAACAACACGGTGGCGCCGCCGCAGCACTGGCCGAGGCTGGCGCCGAGGGAGAAGCGCTCCAGGCGGGTGTCCTGGCTGCGGCTGGCGAGCATCTCGCGGGCCATTTCCATGGCCTTGTATTCCAGATGGCCGCCGCCGATGGTCTCGAAGATGCGCTCGGCGGTGACCACCATCTTCGAGCCGGCATTACGCGGCGTCGAGCCGCGTTCCTCGATGATGGTCACCAGCACGCAGGCTTCACCTTGTTGCTGCAACTCGGCGAGGGCGCTGATCCAACTCATTTGCTCAGCCTCCAGGAAGGCGTGGTTTGTCCCGGGCGCGGCAGGCGCCAGTTGCTCGGCGACGGATCGAGAATCGGCTCCGGCGCCGGGTGAGCGGGGCGGTTATTCGGTTCGGTGTGTTTTGTCATTGTTGTACACCCATTCATCATTCGTTCGCAGTCGCAGGGCTGTGGGAGGCGCTTTCGGCTCGGGCATCCTGCTTCGCTCTACCTCCTGCATCCCTGCAGTTGCAGCGGCGACAGTCGCGGCTAAAGCCCCTCCCACGGCGGCCTGAGGCTGCGCCAGGTCAGGCCGGTTCGACCTCGGCAGCGCTGGCAGCCTTGGCCGTAGCCTTCAACTTGCGCATCTGCTCCACACCCCAGAGCACGCGCTCAGGCGTGGCCGGCGCGTCGATCTGCGGCTGCACCTTGTAGTCGGCCAGGCTGGCCACGGCGTCCTTCAGGGCGCACCAGGCGGCGATGCCGAGCATGAACGGTGGCTCGCCGACGGCCTTGGAGTGGAACACGGTGTCTTCCGGATTCTTGCGGTTCTCCACCAGCTTCACGCGCAGGTCGATGGGCATGTCGGCAATGGCCGGGATCTTGTAGCTGGCCGGGCCGCAGGTCTCTAGCTTGCCCTTGGCGTTCCACACCAACTCTTCCATGGTCAGCCAGCCCATGCCCTGGACGAAGGCGCCCTCGACCTGGCCGATGTCGATGGCCGGGTTCAGCGAGTCGCCGACGTCGTGCAGGATGTCGCCGCGCAGCATGCGGTATTCGCCGGTCAGGGTGTCCACCAGCACTTCCACGCAGGCCACGCCGTAGGCGTAGTAGTAGAAGGGGCGGCCGGCTGCCTTGTCGCGGTCGTAGTAGATCTTCGGCGTGCGGTAGAAGCCGGTCGACGACAGCGAGACCTGGCCGAAGTAGGCCTTCTGGATCATCTCTTCGAACGACAGGAAGTGATCACGCACGCGCACCTGGCCGTTGCGGAATTCGACGTCTTCCGGGGTGACCTTGTACTCGCGCACCAGGAAGTCGACCAGGCGCTGCTTGATGGTCTCGGCCGCGTTCTTCGCCGCCATGCCGTTGAGGTCGGCGCCGCTGGAGGCGGCGGTTGGAGAGGTGTTGGGCACCTTGTCGGTGTTGGTGGCGGTGATCTGGATGCGCTCGATATCGACCTGGAACACCTCGGCCACCACCTGCGCCACCTTGGTGTTGAGGCCCTGGCCCATCTCGGTGCCACCGTGGTTGAGGTGGATCGAACCGTCGGTATAGATGTGGATCAGCGCGCCGGCCTGGTTGAGGAAGGTGGCGGTGAAGCTGATGCCGAATTTTACCGGGGTCATGGCCAAGCCCTTCTTCAGCACCGGGCTTTTCTGATTGAACTCGATGATTTCGCGACGGCGCTTGGCGTACTCGGCGCTTTCCTCTAGCTCGGCGGTCATCTCGTGGATAACGTTGTGCTCGACGGTCTGGTGGTAGTGGGTGACGTTGCGCTCGGTCTTGCCGTAGTAGTTGAGCTTGCGCACTTCCAGCGGGTCCTTGCCCAGGCTGCGGGCCACGGCGTCCATCACTTCCTCGATGGCGACCATGCCCTGTGGGCCGCCGAAACCACGGTAGGCGGTGTTCGAGGCGGTGTTGGTCTTGCAGCGGTGACCGTTGATGGTGGCGTTGCCGAGGAAGTAGGCGTTGTCCGAGTGGAACATGGCGCGGTCGACGATGGAGCCGGACAGGTCCGGCGAGTAGCCGCAGTTGCCGGCCAGGTCCATCTCGATGCCGTGCAGCAGGCCGTCGTCATCGAAGCCGACGTCGTACTCCACGTAGAAGGGGTGACGCTTGCCGGTCATGCTCATGTCTTCCATGCGCGGCAGACGCATCTTGGTCGGCCGGCCGGTCAGATGGGCGATCACTGCGCACAGGCAGGCCGGGCCGGCGGCCTGGGTTTCCTTGCCGCCGAAACCACCGCCCATGCGGCGCATGTCGATGACGATCTTGTTCATCGGCACGCCGAGCGCTTCGGCGACCAGCTTCTGTACCTCGGTGGGGTTCTGCGTCGAGGTGTAGACCAGCATGCCGCCGTCTTCAGTCGGCATCACCGAGGAAATCTGGGTTTCCAGGTAGAAGTGCTCCTGGCCGCCGATATGCAGGGTGCCCTGCAGGCGACGCGGGGCGCTGGCCAACTGGCTGGCCGAGTCGCCGATGCGGTGGGTGTGGCTGGCGAGTACGAAATGCTTCTTGCGGTAGGCCTCGACCACGTCGAGCACCGGCTCCAGGTCCTCGTATTCGACGATGGCGGCCATGGCCGCCTTGCGCGCGGTTTCCAGACTGTCAGCGGCTACCGCCAGCACCACCTGACCAACGTACTCGACCTTGCCGTCGGCCAGCAGCGGGTCGCCGGCGACCACCGGGCCGATGTCCAGCTGGCCCGGCACGTCATCCTTGGTGATGGCGATGGCCACGCCCGGAAACTCGTAGCAGGGGCGGGTGTCGATGCGCAGGATGCGCGCATGGGCACGATCCGACTGGCGCGCATAGACGTGCAACTGGTTGGGGAACTCCAGGCGGTCGTCGACATAGACCGCTTCGCCGGACACGTGCTTGTCTGCGCTCTCGTGCTTGACGCTGCGGCCGACGCCGCTGGTCATGCCGGCGCGGAACAGGGCGGCCAGCTCTTCCTGGGATTTGTGTTCGATATGACTGGACATCTTCGCCTCCAAAACTTCGCATGCCGCCGGGCTGGCCGGCGGCGTATCAATTCACTGCGCCCTTAGAACAGGCTCTTAGGCGTAAGCGGTAACCCGGGTTTCGATCTCGGGCGACTGCTGCTCCAGGAAGAACTTGCGCAACAGGTTCTGGGCAGTGAGCAGGCGGTATTCCTTGCTGGCGCGGAAATCCGACAGCGGGGTGAAGTCCTCAGCCAGTGCGTTGCAGGCGCGTTCGATCACGCCCGGATACCAGGCCGAGCCGACCAGGGCCGCTTCGCAGGCGCTGGCGCGTTTGGGAATGGCGGCCATGCCGCCGAAGGCGATACGCGCATCTCGCACCACACCCTCTTCGATGGTGAGGTTGAAGGCTGCGCAGACGGCGGAGATGTCGTCGTCCAGGCGCTTGGACACCTTGTAGGCACGGAACGCCTGGTTGGCCTGGGCACGCGGCACGATGATCTTCTCGATGAATTCGGCTTCCTGGCGCGCGGTCACCTTGTAGTCGAGGAAGTAGTCCTGCAGCGGCAGGATGCGCCGGGTGTTGCCCTGGCGCAGGGCGATCTGCGCGCCGAGGGCGATCAGCGGCGGCGGGGCGTCTCCGATGGGCGAGGCGTTGCCGATATTGCCGCCCAAGGTGCCCTGGTTGCGGATTTGCAGCGAGGCGAAGCGGTGCAGCAGCTCGCCGAAGTCCGGGAACTCGCGCGACAGCGCTGCGTAGCAGTCGGACAGCGCCGCCGCGGCGCCGATCTCGATGGCGCTGTCGGTCACTTCGATGCGCTTCATGTCTTCGATATGGCCGACGTAGATCATCACCGGCAATTCACGGTGGAACTGGGTGACTTCCAGGGCCAGGTCGGTGCCTCCAGCGAGCAGGCGTGCTTGCGGGTTGGCGGCGTAGAGGTCGGCCAGGTCGGCCACGGTCAGCGGTACCAGGCAGCGTTTGTCACCGCTATTGAGTTCGGCGGTTTCGCGCGGAGCGATGGACTTGAGTCGGGCCACGGTGTCGCTTTCGAAGGCATCGAACTGATCCGGCTGCTTCTGGCAGCAGGCCTGTTCAGCGGCGTCGATGATCGGGCGGTAGCCAGTGCAGCGGCACAGGTTGCCGGCCAGGGCTTCCAGCGTGGCGCCCTTGTCGTAGCCGCTGGAATTCTTTTGCAGGGCGAACAGCGACATGATGAAACCGGGGGTGCAGAAGCCGCACTGCGAGCCATGGCAGTCGACCATCGCCTGCTGCACGCTGTGCAGCTTGCCCTGGTACTTGAGGTCTTCGACGGTGATCAGTTGCTTGCCGTGCAGGCTGGAGACGAAGGTCAGGCAGGAGTTGAGGGTGCGGTAGCGTACGCGGTCGCCCTCGAGCTCGCCTACCACCACGGTGCAGGCACCGCAGTCGCCGGAGGCGCAGCCTTCCTTGGTTCCGGTTTTGCCGACGTGCTCACGCAGGTAGTTGAGCACGGTGACGTTGGGGTCCAGGGCATGCTCGGTGCGCAGCTCCCGGTTGAGTAAAAACTGGATCAAGGACGACCTCCAGGCGCTTTATTGTTATGAATCGTTTGGCTCGCCGGATATGTGCACGCATTGCAAGGCCCGGACGTGATTGGCCATGGAGGCAATCTAGAATTCTCTGACTTTTGGGTCAATAAATTTCTGACCTGAAAGTCAGCGTGATTTTGGCAGCCTGATCCGTGAATCTGGCCATTCATGCAGCAAGTGTCATGCCGTACGCTTGGCCCGGATGCGCCCTGTGTTAAACTCACCGTCGAATTTTCGTGCTCCTGCCCAGCTGCAGCGGGGCTCTCAGACTCGACCGCCTGCCTCTGGATCGACGCAACTTAAGGAATGTCATGACGTTCAAGGCCCTGGACAGCCTCGCCGAGCAAATTGCCCATTACCTGGCAGAGCGGATCATTCACGGTGAGCTCAAGGAGCGCGAACGTATCCAGGAGCAGAAAGTTACCCAGGCCCTTAACGTCAGTCGTGGTTCGGTACGCGAAGCGCTGCTCATTCTCGAGCGCCGCCACCTGATCGTGATCCTGCCGCGCCGCGGTGCCCAGGTCAGCGAACTGACCCCGCACCACGTCACCAGTCTCTATGCGCTGAGCATCGAGCTGTACGCCATGCTGGCCCGCGCGGTGATCGAACGCTGGCAGGTGGAGGCCGATCTGGCGCCGTTCATCGAGATCAAAAATCGCCTGCAGGACAGCCTCGAGCGCGACGATATCAGCGCCTTCGTCGAGAACAGTTTCGATGTGATGCGCGCGGCCTTTCCCTTCGCCGACAATCCCTACCTGCAGGAAACCCTGGAGAATCTGCTGCCGGCCATCAGCCGCACCTATCATCTGGCGCTGGAACGGCGCAAAGGTGAGATGGGCCAGTTCATGAACACCTTCGCCAGTCTGCTGCAGGCGATCATCGCCCGCGACCCCGTGCGTGCCCGCGAGGTGCTGCAGGCCTACGGTGAGCATAACTGCCAGCTGGTGCTGGCCGCCCTGGCCGAGCGCTAAGCCGCGATGCGCCTGAAGAGCATCAAGCTGGCAGGCTTCAAGTCCTTCGTCGACCCGACGACGGTGAGCTTTCCCAGCAACATGGCGGCGGTGGTCGGGCCCAATGGTTGCGGCAAGTCCAACATCATCGACGCCGTGCGCTGGGTGATGGGTGAAAGCTCGGCGAAGAACCTGCGTGGCGAGTCGATGACCGACGTCATCTTCAACGGCTCCAACACCCGCAAACCGGTGACTCAGGCCTCCATCGAGCTGATCTTCGACAACAGCGACAACTCGCTGGTGGGCGAATACGCCGCCTTCGCCGAAATCTCCATTCGCCGCCGGGTGACCCGCGACGCTCAGAACACCTACTTCCTCAACGGCACCAAATGCCGCCGCCGCGACATCACCGATATCTTCCTCGGCACCGGCCTGGGGCCGCGCAGCTACTCAATCATCGAGCAGGGCATGATCAGCAAGCTGATCGAGGCCAAGCCCGAAGAGCTGCGCAATTTCATCGAGGAAGCCGCCGGCATCTCCAAGTACAAGGAGCGCCGCCGCGAGACCGAAAACCGCATCCGCCGTACCCAGGAGAACCTGGAGCGCCTTAGCGACCTGCGCGAAGAGCTGGAGCGCCAGCTCGAGCGCCTACACCGTCAGGCCCAGGCGGCGGAAAAGTACCAGGAATACAAGGCCGAAGAGCGCCAGCTCAAGGCACAGCTGCTGGCCCTGCGCTGGCAGAACCTGAACCAGCAGGTTGGCAGCCGCGAGCAGGTGATAGGCGATCAGGAGGTGGCTTTCGAGGCCCTGGTGGCCGAGCAGCGCAGCGCCGACGCCTGCATCGAGCGCCTGCGCGATGGCCATCACGAATTGAGCGAGCGCTTCAACCTGGTGCAGGGCCGCTTCTATTCCGTGGGCGGCGATATCGCCCGCGTCGAGCAGAGCATCCAGCATGGCCAGCAGCGCCTGCGCCAGTTGCAGGATGACCTGCGCGAGGCAGAAAAGGCGCGTCTGGAAACCGAGTCGCACCTGGGCCACGACCGCACCCTGCTGGCCACCCTCGGTGAAGAGCTGGAAATGCTCCTGCCCGAGCAGGAGATGACCGCCGCCGCTGCCGAGGAGTCCGCCGCCAGCCTGGAAGAGGCCGAAGCCAGCATGCACGGCTGGCAGGAGCAGTGGGACGGTTTCAACCAGCGCAGCGCCGAGCCGCGTCGCCAGGCCGAAGTGCAGCAGTCGCGCATCGCCCAGTTGGAACAGAGCCTGGAGCGTCTGGCAGAACGCCAGCGTCGTCTCAACGAAGAATTGCAGCAACTGGTGGCCGACCCGGAAGACGCCGCCATTCTCGAACTGAACGAACAGCTGGCTGCCGGTGAGCTGGAGCAGGAAGCCCTGCACCTGGCCGAAGAGCAACAGGCCGAGCGCCTGCAGCAACTGCGCGAGGAATTGCAGCAGGCCGGTCAGGCCCAGCAGCAGGCGCAAGGTGAGCTACAGCGGCTGAACGGCCGTCTGGCGTCACTGGAGGCGCTGCAACAGGCTGCCCTGGATCCGGGGCAGGGCGCAGGCGACTGGCTGCGCGAGCAGAACCTGCTGCAGCGCCCGCGCCTGGCCGAAGGCCTGCGCGTGGAGGCTGGCTGGGAGCTGGCGGTGGAAACCGTGCTCGGTGCCGACCTGCAGGCCGTGCTGCTGGACGATTTCGCCGGCCTGGATTTCACCGCGCTGGAGCAGGGTGAGCTGCGCCTGGCCAGCCCCGCCAAGGGCGGTGCGCGCCGTGCCGGTAGCCTGCTGGATAAGGTCGAATCGAGCCATGACCTGTCGCCCTGGCTGGCCGGCGTGCGTCCGGTGGAATCACTGGAGCAGGCGCTGGCAGAGCGTGGGCAACTGGCGGACGGCGAAAGCCTGATCAGCCGCGACGGCTATTGGGTCGGTCGGCATTTTCTTCGCGTACGCCGTGCTGCCGAAGCCGACAGCGGCGTGCTGGCGCGCGGTCAGGAATTGGAGCGTCTTGAGCTTGAGCGCGAGGAACGTGAAGCAGCGTTGGCGCAACTGGATGAACGCCTGCTGGCGCTGCGCGACGAGCAACGTCTTCAGGAAGAACAACGCGAGCAGCAACGCCGTCAGGGTCAGGAACTGGCGCGCCAGCTGGCTGAGCTGAAGGCAAAGCTGTCCGCGAGCCAGGCCAAGGCCGAGCAACTGGGCCTGCGCCGTCGTCGTCTGCAGGACGAACTGCAGGAGGCCGCCGAGCAGCGCGAGATCGAGCAGGAGCAACTGGGCGAAGCGCGCCTGCAATTGCAGGATGCGCTAGACGCCATGGCGCTGGATAACGAGCAGCGCGAAAGCCTGCTGGCCAGCCGCGACAGCCTGCGCGAGCGCCTCGACCGTGTGCGCCAGGAAGCCCGCCAGCACAAGGATCATGCGCACCAGTTGGCGGTGCGCGTCGGCTCGCTCAAGGCGCAGCACGATTCCACCCGTCAGGCGCTGGAGCGCCTGCAGATGCAGGCCGAGCGTCTGCACGAGCGGCGCGAGCAGTTGTCGCTGAACCTAGAAGAGGGCGAGGCGCCGCTGGAAGAGCTGCGCATCAAGCTCGAGGAGCTGCTCGAACGACGCATGGCGGTGGACGACGAACTGCGCCAGGCGCGTTTGGCGCTGGAAGATGCCGACCGCGAATTGCGCGATGCCGAGAAGCGCCGCACCCAGGCCGAGCAGCAGGCGCAACTGCTGCGCAGCCAGCTGGAGCAGCAGCGCATGGACTGGCAGTCGCTCAACGTGCGGCGCAAGGCGTTGGCCGATCAGCTCGCCGAGGACAACTACGACCTGCATGGGGTGATCGCCACCCTGCCGGCCGAAGCCAGCGAGAGTGCCTGGGAAGAGGAGTTGGAGCGCATGGCCGCGCGTATTGCTCGTCTCGGGCCGATCAACCTGGCGGCTATCGACGAGTATCAGCAGCAGTCCGAGCGCAAGCGCTATCTGGATGCTCAGGACGCCGACCTGGTCGAGGCGCTGGAAACCCTGGAGAACGTCATCCGCAAGATCGACAAGGAAACGCGCAATCGTTTCAAGGACACCTTCGATCAGATCAATGGCGGTTTGCAGGCACTCTTTCCAAAAGTTTTCGGTGGCGGCAACGCTTATTTGGAACTCACCGGCGAAGATTTACTCGATACCGGTGTAACCATCATGGCGCGGCCCCCGGGCAAGAAGAACAGCACCATTCATTTGCTCTCCGGTGGAGAGAAAGCGTTGACTGCTTTGGCACTGGTGTTTTCCATCTTCCAGCTCAATCCGGCGCCGTTCTGCATGTTGGACGAAGTGGATGCACCGCTGGACGATGCCAACGTTGGGCGCTATGCGCGGCTGGTCAAGGAGATGTCGGCGACGGTGCAGTTCATCTATATCACCCACAACAAGATCGCCATGGAAATGGCCGATCAACTGATGGGGGTCACCATGCATGAGCCGGGTTGTTCGCGCCTGGTGGCGGTGGATGTCGAGGAGGCGCTGGCGATGGTGGAGGCGTGATGGCAGAGCGCCGCGAGATTAACTGAATATAGGCAAAACCTTGTGTGGCTCCCTGTGTAAAGTTGCCTTTCGTCGTGCTAGCTTATTGCCCACTTTTGTTACACGCGGAAAACGTCAGATAGAACATCAAGTTGGCGCCGCGCTTTATAGTCGAGTTGTGATCCGTTTGATTGGATCTTTTTTTCACCAGAATTTTTAAGGGTCAGGTATTTCATGGAATTCGGTCTGCGCGAGTGGCTGATCGTTATTGGCATCATCGTTATCGCTGGCATCCTTTTCGACGGCTGGCGCCGTATGCGCGGTGGCAAGGGCAAGCTCAAATTCAGGCTCGACCGCAGCTTCGCCAACATGCCTGATGACGACAGTGACCCAGATTTGCTCAGTACGCCACGTGTGGTAAATCGCGACCACGAGCCGCAGTTAGACGAAGACGAACTGCCGTCGATGAGCGCCAAGGACCTGCCACGTCGTCCACGCAACGAGCCGCAACAGGGCGACCTCAATCTGGCTGTCGATGAGCCGGTGCCGACTCTGCTCAACCCGGTCGATGACGAACCCGTCGAACCGAAGAAAGCCTCCAAGCCGGCTGCCGATGCCGCACCGGTAGAAGAGGTGCTGGTGATCAACGTGGTCGCCCGCGACGACTTCGGCTTCAAGGGCCCGGCGCTGCTACAGAACATCCTCGAAAGCGGTCTGCGCTTCGGTGAGATGGACATCTTCCATCGTCACGAAAGCATGGCGGGTAATGGCGAGGTGCTGTTCTCCATGGCCAACGCACTCAAGCCGGGCACCTTCGATCTCGACGATATCGAAGGCTTCAGCACCCGCGCGGTGAGTTTCTTCCTCAGTCTGCCTGGCCCGCGTCACCCCAAGCAGGCCTTCGACGTCATGGTCGCGGCCGCGCGCAAGCTGGCCCATGAACTGGGCGGTGAGCTGAAGGACGACCAGCGCAGCGTGATGACTGCGCAGACCATCGAACACTATCGCCAGCGCATCGTCGAATTCGAGCGCCGGCAACTGACCCAGAAACGCTGACCCGTACACGAAGTCGAAAGAGAGCAGCCAAGGCTGCTCTTTTCGTTTGAGAGACCGAGCATGACCGACGCCGCCCAACGTATTTCCGAACTGCGCAACGAACTGGACGCGCACAACTACCGTTACTACGTGCTGGATGAGCCGAGCGTTCCCGATGCCGAGTACGACCGACTGTTCCGCGAGCTGCAGGCGCTGGAGGCCGAGCACCCGGAGCTGGTCACGCCGGAGTCGCCGACCCAGCGTGTCGGCGGCGAGGCGCTCAGCGCCTTCGGTGAGGTGCGCCATGAAGTGCCGATGCTCAGCCTGGGCAACGCCTTCGATGAGGACGATCTGCGTGCCTTCGACCGCAGCGTGCAGAACGGCCTCGGCGTACAGGGTGGCGACCTGTTCGGCGGCGGCGCTGAGATCGAGTACAGCTGCGAACCCAAGCTCGACGGCCTGGCCGTCAGCCTGCGCTACGAGAACGGCCAACTGGTGCGCGGCGCCACGCGCGGCGACGGCAGTACCGGCGAAGACATCACCAGCAATGTGCGCACCATTCGCAATGTGCCGCTCAAGCTGCTGGGTGAGGGCTGGCCGCAGGTGCTGGAGGTACGCGGTGAGGTGTTCATGCCCAAGTCCGGTTTCGAGGAGCTCAACGCACGCCAGGCCGAGAGCGGCGGCAAGACCTTCGCCAACCCGCGTAACGCCGCTGCCGGCAGCCTGCGTCAGCTCGACCCGAAGATCACTGCCAGCCGCCCGCTGGAGTTCTGCTGCTATGGCGTTGGTCAGGTCAGCGGCGAGCTGCCGGGCACCCAGGTGGCCATGCTGCAGCAGCTCAAGGCCTGGGGCGTACCCATCAGTCGCGAACTGAAGCTGGCCAAGGGCGTCGAGGCCTGCCTGGATTACTACAGAGATATCGCCGAGCGGCGCATGAGCCTGGCCTATGACATCGATGGCGTGGTGTTCAAGGTCAACAATATCGAAGATCAGCAGCAACTGGGTTTCCGCGCGCGTACCCCGCACTGGGCCATCGCCCACAAGTTCCCGGCGCAGGAAGAGCTGACCGAACTGCTCGACGTGGAATTTCAGGTCGGGCGTACCGGTGCGGTGACGCCAGTGGCGCGTCTGAATCCGGTCAAGGTGGCCGGTGTGATGGTGGCCAACGCTACCCTGCATAACATGGATGAGGTGGCACGCCTGGGTGTAATGATCGGCGACACGGTGATCATCCGCCGTGCTGGCGACGTGATCCCGCAGGTGATGGCCGTGGTGCCCGAGCGTCGCCCGGAGAACGCGCGCCCGGTGCACATTCCCGAGCAATGCCCGGTGTGCGGCTCGGCGGTGGAGCGCACGCAACTGGTCAAGCGCAGCAAGGGCAAGGAATCGGTCAGCGAAGGTTCGGTGTATCGCTGCGTCGGTCGCCTGAGCTGCCAGGCGCAGCTCAAGCAGGCGATCATCCACTTCGTCTCGCGCCGTGCCATGGATATCGAAGGCCTCGGCGACAAGACCATCGAGCAACTGGTGGACGAGAAGCTGATCGGCTCGCCGGCCGACCTGTACAAACTGACCTTCGAGCAGATCATCGGCCTGGAAGGCTTCGCCGAAGTCTCCAGCAACAAGCTGCTGAAGGCCATCGAGGACAGCAAGCGGCCGACCCTGGCGCGCTTCATCTATGCGCTCGGCATCCCCGATGTGGGCGAGGAAACCGCCAAGGTGCTGGCGCGCTCCCTGGCCTCGCTGGAGCGTGTGCGCAAGGCACTGCCGCAAGTGCTGACCTATCTGCCGGATATTGGTCTGGAGGTCGCGCACGAGATCCACAGCTTCTTTGAGGATGAACACAATCAGCAGGTGATCAGCGCCTTGCTGGGCGAATGCGGTCTCGAACTGCAGGAAGAGGGTGAGCTGAGCGCCGAGTTCTCGGCCGTCGCCACCCTTGGGGACATGCTCGATAAGCTGAACATTCCGAGTGTCGGCCCCGGAGCGGCGCAGAAGCTGGCGGAGCGTTTCGGCAGTCTGGAGGGTGTGCTTGGCGGCGACTGGCTGGACATGCGTCAGGCCCTGCCGGAGAAACAGGCCAAGGCTGTACGCGAGTTTTTCGACAATGCCGATAACGCCCAGCTCGCGCGCGCTATCGAGCAGCAACTGCGCGATTTCGGCATGCACTGGGAAAGCGAGAAGAAAGTTGCCGAAGGTCTGCCCCTGGTCGGCCAGACCTGGGTGCTCACCGGCACGCTGGAGGTGATGAGTCGCGACGTCGCCAAGGAAAAGCTGGAGAGCCTGGGCGCCAAGGTGGCCGGTTCTGTCTCGGCCAAGACCCACTGCGTGGTTGCCGGGCCAGGTGCCGGCTCGAAGCTGGCCAAGGCCAGCGAGCTGGGGGTGAAGGTGCTGGACGAAGCGCAGTTCCTCGACCAGCTCAAGACCTACGGCATTGAAGCGTAGGGCGCTGTTCGCGAGCAGAGCTCGCTCCTACAGAGGCAGGCGAAGATACGCCGATCTTGTAGGAGCGGCTTCAGCCGCGAAATGACCGGTGCAGGGTAGCTCCAAGGCTCCCGGATTGCATGAATTTAGGTGTCGAACCCAGAATCTGTAGGAGCCGGCTTGCCGGCGATCCTTTATGCAGAAGCATCGCCAGCAAGCTGGCTACGGCGGCCGCATCA